>NZ_JBEXPG010000003.1:0-263978 GCF_040611935.1 Streptomyces sp. NPDC006512
AGGAGTATCCCTTGATCGCTCTCGAGCGACAGGTCCAGGAATGGTTCGAAGAAGCCGAGTCTTCATCAGTCCCTGCCGTCAGTCCTGCTTCAGGACGAAGGAGGTCTGCGCCACCGGCATGCCCGGGGTCTTGACCTCGACCACGTAGGTGTCGGGGGTCGCGCTTCCCGCGGGCGGCGTCTGGCACTGGTCGGGGGCGCTGAACTTGCGGTCCCATTCCAGCGACTGCGTCGTCTCGCCCTTCGCCGGCACCCGGAAGAAGGCGTTGGCGGCGCCCGTCGGGCAGTCGCCGGAGGACCAGACGGCCTTGGCGCCGGTCGCCTGAAGGATGGTCAGGACGGCCTGCTTCGGGCCGAGTCCGACCTTGCAGGTACTGCCGGAGATGTTGCGGACGAGCAGTTCGAGACGGGGCTTCTCGTTCGTCTCGTACTCGTTCTTGACGCTCTTGACCTCCCACTGGAGGGCGCCCGGGGCGCACGTGGGCAGCGGGGAGTCCGCCGGCACCTGGGCCGGGCCGCCGCCGCCCGGGCCCGCCGAGCCGCCCGAGCCGGAGCTGCCGCCGGTTCCGGTGCCGCTTCCGGGTTCGCCGTTCTTGCCGGCACCGCCCGCGCCGCCGTCGGAACCGGAACCCGTACCGGTACCCGGTTCGGTACGCCCGCCCGGGGCCTGACTGATCGCCGGACCGGACGGTGCCGGGCCCGCCGTGATCGTCCCCTGGGGGCCGGAGCCGTCGCCGCCGTTCTTGCCGTTCGTACTCGACTTGCCCGCGCCGGAGCTGACGGCCCATACGGCGAGGAGCGCGAAGAGCGCGACAACTGACGCCAGCACGGCCCTCCTTCGCCAGTAGATGGAGGAGGGGAGCGGCCCGACCGGATTGCGCATAGATCCCACGCACCGAACCTTACGAGAACTCCCGCCGCGATCAGCGCCCCCCATGCCGCGCAACCGGAGGGTTTTGCCGATGATCATCCTGGAGGCCTAGAGCGGATCGTAAAATTCCGGCCAAGGGTCTGATGCGGCCGTGATCTTCCGTTGAGTACGGTCTGTGACCATGGACAGCTCCGACCTCTATCGCGACATCACCGACTTCGCCCATGACACGCCCCCTTGGGTGCAGTCGGCCTTCGAGGTCTGGACCGAATACGGGCTCCTGCTCTTCGGCCTGCTCTTCATAGCCGTGTGGTGGCGCTCGCGCGGGCGGGACGACCGGGCCGTCGCCCTCGCCGTGCTGGCGCCGCTGGTCACCGCCTTGACGTACGTCGCCTCCGAACTGGTGAAGTCGACCGTCGACGAGGAACGGCCCTGCCGTGCCGTGGCCGGGGCCGCCGCCTCCCTGGTCGCCTGCCCGGAGTACGGGGACTGGTCCTTCCCGAGCAACCACTCCGCCATCGCGGGCGGCGCGGCCGTCGCCCTCGCCCTGGCCGCGCCCCGCCTCGCGCTGCTGACGCTGCCGGTGGCCGTGCTGATGGCCTTCTCCCGGGTGTACGTCGGGGTGCACTACCCGCACGACGTGGGCATGGGCCTGCTGCTGGGGGCCTCGCTGGGCGCCCTCCTGATGGTCGCGCTGGCCGGTGTGATCAGTCGGATCGTGGCCGCCGTACGGGCGAGCCGTGCCCCCGTGGCCGTCTGGTTCACCGGTCCGGGCCCGGCGCGCTGAGCCCGAAACGTGCCAGGATGCCGTCTGCCATGACTGCATCCACCACTTCTTCCCCCGACGTCTCCCACGCGCTGCACTCCCCCGTCATCGCGTGGTTCGACGAGCACGCCCGCGACCTGCCCTGGCGCCGCCCCGAGGCCGGCCCCTGGGGGGTCATGGTCAGCGAGTTCATGCTCCAGCAGACCCCCGTCAGCCGGGTCCTGCCGGTCTACGAGCAGTGGCTCGCCCGGTGGCCCCGGCCGGCCGACCTGGCCGCCGAGGCCCCCGGCGAGGCCGTCCGCGCCTGGGGGCGGCTCGGCTACCCCCGCCGGGCCCTGCGCCTGCACGGCGCGGCCACGGCCATAACGGAACGGCACGGCGGCGACGTACCGCGCGAGCACGCGCAGCTGCTGGCGCTGCCCGGGATCGGCGAGTACACGGCCGCCGCGGTGGCCTCCTTCGCGTACGGGCAGCGGCACGCGGTGCTGGACACCAACGTCCGCCGGGTCTTCGCCCGCACCGCGACCGGCGTCGAATACCCGCCGAACGCCACCACGGCCGCCGAACGGCGCCTGGCGCGGGCCCTGCTCCCCGAGGACGAGGCGACGGCCGCCCGCTGGGCTGCGGCCTCGATGGAACTCGGCGCCCTCGTGTGCACCGCCAAGAGCCCGGACTGCGTCCGCTGCCCGGTCGCGGGGCTGTGCGCGTGGCGCCTCGCCGGGAAGCCCGCGCACGACGGACCGCCGCGGCGCGGCCAGACGTACGCCGGGACGGACCGCCAGGTGCGCGGCAAACTGCTGGCCGTGCTGCGCGACGCGGTCGGTCCGGTTCCGCAGGCGGTCCTCGACGCGGTGTGGGACGAGCCCGTGCAGCGGGCCCGGGCCCTGGACGGGCTGGTCTCCGACGGGCTGGTGGAGCCGCTCGCGCAGGGCATGTACCGGCTGCCGCAGAGCTGACCGCCCGGGCGGTCGAGAACTCCTCGATCCCGGCTCGTAGCTGACTCAACTATTCCGCTTCGGGCCGGGAAACCGCAGCTCACAGCCGCTGTTACACAACCTACGGCTGTCCGTGCGTCCACCGAAGGCTGACCCGCACAGTGCCGTGACAACCCGTCCGTACCTTCGGATCCGTAAGACGGCGGAGAGCGGTTGGACGGCAGCGGAGGCGGTCAGAGATGGCGCACGGCGAGGTACTCGGATTCGAAGAGTACGTACGCACCCGGCAGGACGCGCTGCTGCGCAGTGCCCGGCGCCTGGTCCCCGACCCCACCGACGCCCAGGACCTCCTCCAGACGGCCCTGGTGCGCACCTACGGCCGCTGGGACGGCATCGCCGACAAGTCCCTGGCCGACGCCTACCTGCGCCGCGTCATGATCAACACGCGGACCGAGTGGTGGCGGGCCCGCAAGCTCGACGAGGTCCCCACCGAGCAGCTCCCCGACGCCTCCGTCGAAGACGGCTCCGACCAGCGCGCCGACCGCGCCCTGCTGATGGACATCCTCAAGGTGCTCGCGCCCAAGCAGCGCAGTGTGGTCGTGCTGCGACACTGGGAGCAGATGAGCACCGAGGAGACGGCCGCGGCGCTCGGTATGTCGGCGGGAACCGTGAAGAGCACACTGCACCGCGCACTGGCCCGGCTCCGGCAGGAGCTGGAGAGCCGGGATCTGGACATGCGCGCGCTCGAACGCGGCGACCACACCATCCGGTACGAGGGGCGGGAGCGGTGCGCGGCCTGAACGGCCAAGAACTGAGTGACAGAGGTTCCCCCCCGGCAGGCGCCGGGAGGGGACCGCTCGTACTGGTGTCGGCGGGGACGATCGTCCTCGTCGGCACCGTGCTGTTCGCGGTCGGCTGCTCGACCGGCGGCAGCGGGCTGCGCGACGGCGGCCCCGCCCACACCGACACCGTGGCGCGCACGGGCCGGCCGACGGACGGCGCGGACCCCGCGCCGGTGCCCCCCGGCCACGCCCCCGCGTCGGCCTCCGGCAGCCCCCTGAAGAAGGTCGACCCGGTCGCCCTCCTCAAGGCGGACCCCAAGGTCAGCCCGGCGATCAAACGGGACCTCAAGCCCTGCACGGGCAAGGAGTACCCGATCGACGTGAGCTACGGGAAGGTCACCGGGAACGGCACCGCCGACGTCATCGTCAACGTCCTGTCGTGCGCGGACGCGCTCGGGCTCGGCTCGTACGTGTACCGGGCCGACGGCGGGAAGTACGAGAATGTGTTCTCGGACGAACAGTCTCCCGTCTACGCGGAGATCGACCGGGGCGACCTGATGCTCATCAAACAGGTCTACGGCAAGGGCGACGCACTGGCCTATCCGTCCGGCGAGGACGTGATCACGTACCGCTGGAACGGGGAGAAGTTCACCGAGCAGGACCGTGTGCACACCGAGTACAGCAACGTGGTCGACGGCGGGGGCCAGCCCGCACCGGCCCTGACGCAGAAGAACTGAAGTGAGGCTGGGCATGGCCGAGACCCATGTGCTGTTCGTGGAGGACGACGACGTCATCCGCGAGGCCACGACCCTCGCGCTGGAGCGCGACGGGTTCGTGGTCACCGCCATGCCCGACGGGCTGTCCGGCCTGGAGTCCTTCCGGGCCGACCGGCCCGACATCGCGCTCCTCGACGTGATGGTGCCGGGGATGGACGGCGTGAGCCTGTGCCGCCGCATCCGCGACGAGTCCACCGTTCCCGTGATCATGCTGTCGGCGCGCGCCGACTCCATCGACGTGGTGCTGGGCCTGGAGGCGGGCGCCGACGACTACGTCACCAAGCCCTTCGACGGCTCGGTCCTCGTCGCCCGCATCCGCGCCGTCCTGCGCCGCTTCGGCCACGCCGGCGGACCGCAGAACGGCGGCCCGAACGGCTCCGGCGAGGGGCAGACCGGGGAACGCGGCGTACTGTCCTTCGGCGACCTGGAGGTCGACACCGAGGGCATGGAGGTCCGCAGGGCGGGCGCTCCCGTGGCGCTGACGCCGACCGAGATGCGGCTGCTGCTGGAGTTCTCCTCCGCGCCCGGCACCGTGCTCTCGCGCGACCGGCTGCTGGAGCGCGTCTGGGACTACGACTGGGGCGGCGACACCCGTGTCGTGGACGTCCACGTCCAGCGGCTGCGCACCAAGATCGGTCAGGACCGGATCGAGACGGTCCGGGGCTTCGGATACAAGCTGAAGGCATGAGGCGCTTCACCCTCCGTACGGGAATCCGCTGGAAGATCACACTCGCCATCGCCGCCGTGGGCGCCCTCACCGCGGTCGCGCTGAGCCTGGTCGTGCACAGCGCTGCCCGCGTGTCGATGCTGGAGAGCGCCCGCGACGCCGAACTGGAGCGCGTGCAGTACATCGCCACGCGCAACACCGACATGGGCCGCAAGCCCATCTGGGGCGCCAAGCTCAACGACCCGGAACTGCCCGCGCAGCTGCGGGAGAAGGCCCGTTCCGGACGGCGCGGCACCTACGTGCAGGAGAGCCCGCGCAAGGCTCCGGAGGTGTGGGCCGCCGTACCGCTCGGCAACGGGCAGGTGCTCTCCCTGCACCACCCCTTCCGGGAGAGCGCCAACATGGTGCGCGACCTGGACCGGGCGCTGGTCATCGGCTCCCTCTCCGTGGTGATCGGCGGCTCCGCGCTCGGGGTGCTCATCGGCGGCCAGATCTCGCGCCGCCTGCGCAAGGCCGCGGCCGCGGCGCAGCGGGTGGCGCACGGGGACCCCGAGGTGCGGGTGCGGGACGCCGTCGGCGGTGTCGTACGGGACGAGACGGACGACCTCGCGCGGGCGGTGGACGCCATGGCGGACGCCCTCCAGCAGCGGCTGGAGGCCGAGCGGCGGGTCACCGCGGACATCGCGCACGAGCTGCGGACCCCGGTGACGGGCCTGCTCACAGCTGCGGAACTGCTGCCTCCTGGCCGGCCCACGGAACTCGTACGGGACCGGGCTCAGGCGATGCGGGCGCTGGTCGAGGACGTGCTGGAGGTGGCCCGGCTGGACAGCGCGTCCGAGCGGGCCGAGCTCCAGGACGTGGCGCTGGGCGAGTTCGTGAGCCGGCGCGTGTCGGCGCTGATGCCGGAGGCGGGCGTACGGATCGTCGCCGACGAGATCGTCAGCACCGACCCGCGCCGGCTGGAGCGGATCCTCGGCAACCTCCTGGCCAACGCCGCGCGGTACGGGCAGCCGCCCGTCCAGGTCGACATCGAGGGCCGGGTCGTACGCGTCCGGGACCACGGGCCGGGCTTCCCCGAGGCCCTGCTCCGGGAGGGGCCGAGCCGCTTCCGGACCGGGTCGACGGACCGGGCGGGCGTCGGGCACGGGCTCGGCCTGACCATCGCGGAGGGCCAGGCCCGGGTCCTGGGCGCCCGGCTGACCTTCCGCAACGTCGCGGCGCCGGGCGGCGGCGAGGGCGAGGGTTCCGCGGCGGGTGCGGTGGCGGTGCTGTGGCTGCCGGAGCACGCGCCGACGGCGACGGGGAGCTTCCCGATCATCCAGCTGCCGGGGTGAGCCGGTCCGCCGGTCCGCCGCCCGGCGGGACGCCGGACCGCGTACGGCACGGGTGTCCCGGGATGCGGGAGCGCGGGTCCGCCACCGTTTCGCGGGCGGCGGCCGTTCGTTCGGCCACGGCGATGTTTTAGCATCCGTGCCATGACTGACGGTACGGATCGCCCCCACGGCCACCAGCCCGACCCCGCCGCCGGGAGCGGCGGCGGCTACGGATTCCCGCAGGGGATACCCGGCGGGTACGGGCAGCCCGGCTCCGGCCTGCCGGGTTCCGTACCGCCGAACCCCTACCAGCAGCCCCCGCAGGGTCAGGGGCAGCCGCAGCCCGGGCAGCCCCTCGGGGTGTTCCCGCCGGCGGACCCGTTCCCCCCGGCCGAACCGTTTCCGCCCGCCGAGCCGTTCGCACCGGGACCGGAGGCTTTCGCTTCGTCCCCGCAGCCGGACTGGCAGGCGCTGGCCGACCGCACCGAGGCGCAGCAGCGCAAGCGGCGGCTGCTGACGATCGGGATCGGATCGCTCGCGGTCGTCCTGGTCGCGGCGGGTACGGCGTTCTTCCTGCTCCCGGGTTCCGACCAGCCCGACGACAAGCCGACGACGGCGGCCTCGGGCTCGCCGAGCCCCTCCGGCGAGGAGGAGCCGCCCGAGTCGAAGGCTCCGGAGGACGACTCCCCCACCGTTGCCGGTGAGCCGAACCTGCTGCGCGACCGCAGCGGCAAGATGGGCATCGCCCTGGGACCGGGCGCCTCGCTCGGCGAACTGGCCAAACGGACCGAGGTCAGGTTCAAGGGCACGGCCGACTCGTACGCGCAGGGCGCGGAGGCGGCCGTGGACGTGACGAAGAGCTTCACCGTCTCCACCCGCGCCTACAACGTCGCCGAGAACGGCTCCCGGATGGCGGTGAGCCAGGGCGACGGGGACTCGTACTCGTTCGAGCTGGGCTTCGAGGTGGTGAACGGCAAGAAGGCCTGGGTGTTCCGCGTCCAGACCGGCGACAAGGGCCAGGCGGCCACGGCGCAGCAGGTCGTGCTGGACAACGTCGACACCGTGCGGAACTGGGCCCTGCTGACGGGGACGTACGACGCGGAGAAGAAGACGATCGCGCTCTGGGTGGACGACAAGCCGGCCGGCCAGGCGCAGGTGTCGGGCATCTGGGCGGGCCCCGGGCCGCTCCAGCTGGGCCGGGCGCGCCACCACGGCATCTGGAGCGCGGCGTGGGACGGGCCTCTCGACCACATCCGGATCTTCGACCAGGCGCTGGGCCAGGAGCAGATCACCGGCCTGAAGAACAACAAGCTCGACAAGAAGACGAAGCCGACGCACTCCTGGCTGATCTGACCCGGCCTGCCCCCGTCTGACCCGCCGCCAGGACCGGTCGTCCGGGTTCCTGGCGGCCTCCGTGCCGCTTAGAGGCTGACGCCGGCGCTGCGCAGGAAGGTCACCGGGTTGATGGCCGAGCCGTAGTTCGGGGTGGTGCGGATCTCGAAGTGCAGGTGCGGGCCGCTGGAGTTGCCGGTGTTGCCGGACAGCGCGATCCGCTGGTCCTTGCCGACCTTCTGGCCGATCTTGACCTGGATCTTCGACAGGTGCGCGTACTGGGAGTACTTGTTGTTCGCGTGCTTGATCACGACGGCGTTGCCGTAGGCGGGGCCGTCGCCGCCGCCGTTCGGGCCGGCCTTGACGACGGTGCCTGCGGCAGCGGACTTGACCGGGGTGCCGACCGGGACGGCGAAGTCCTGGCCGGAGTGCTTGTGCGACCACATGCTGCCGCCCTTGCCGAAGGTGGCGGAGAGCGTGTAGCGGTCGAGGGGCTTGTCCCACAGACCGGACTTCTTGGCGGCGGCCTTGGCGTTGGCGGCCTGGGCCTGCGCCTGGGCCTGAACGGCCACCAGCTCGGCGGTCGCGGACAGGGTGTTCGGGGTCTCGTCGGCGAAGGCCGCGTTCGCTCCGGCCCCGAGAGCCAGCACCGCACCGAGACCGGTGGCGACGGCGGCGATACGGGTACGACGGTTGCTGACGCGGTTCGCGGACATGTGGAGACCTCCGAGGCCGGGGACAAGGGCGTGGTTCGGGCAAGAAAGGACCCGGCGGGGCGGCTTGGAGCCGTCGGTGCCGGGCTTGCCCATCCTTGGTAACCCGGGGGCCCCGGCTTCCCCAAACACCGCCGTTACTACCCGGACTCGTAGGTAAGCGGAGGCGAATCTTCCTGTTGACGCCCCCCAGGCTGGGCCTGGACAGGGACAAATCGGGCGCCAAAATCTACGAGAGGTCCTAGTAGGTCCGATTTGCCCTGTGCGGCTTGTCACCGGCCGCGGGACCCCCGCCCCCTTGTATCCAGGACCAGTTGAGACCTGGGTCACTGCCCGCGGGAGCCCCTGACCGCAGACCCCCCACCCGGGCGTGGCGCCGACCACCGCACCGCGGCGGGCTCGAAGGCGCGGCCGACGCTACGGGAACGGCCGGCCCGACGGACCCTCGCCCCACCCTGCACGCCCCCGGCGGCGTCCCCCTGACCGCCTGGACGGAGTCCGCCCGGGCCGGGGGACGGGGGCGGGACAGGGCGGCCTCCCCGGCACAGCGGGCCGGGGCCGCTGGCCGGCCCTCCCCGCCATAGCGGGCCGGGGGCCGCTGGGCCGCCACCTCCGCCGCGCGGGGCGGCCCGGACGGCCGTGTCCCCGCGTCCTGCGCCTGCCAGCCCCCCATCCGCGCCCCGGCCCGCCACGGCGAGGCGCCTGACCGTCCCCGGGGGCTTCCCGGGGCCCGCGCCGCCTCCCCGCCTGCCGGAGCCCCGCCCGGGAGCGGCCCGGCCCCTCGCCGCCACCCCCCGCGTCGGCGGAGCCCGGCGCGGGAGCCGGCCCGGCCGCCACCCCCGCGGCGGGACAAGCCGTACGTCACGGCTCCCGGCGCCCGCCCACGGCAAAAGGGGCGGCCCCGGGACTCTTCAGTCCCGGGGCCGCCCCTTCGTACTGCTACCAGCGGCTAGCGCTTACGCGCCCTTGGAGAGGTCCGGGCCCGAGCCCGTCGCCTCGATCGGGGGGAGGTCGGGCAGCGCCGACTTCTCCTCGCCGCGGAAGGTGAACTTGGCTTCGTCACCCTCACCCTCCACACCGACGACCACGATGTGACCGGGACGCAGCTCGCCGAAGAGGATCTTCTCCGACAGCAGGTCCTCGATCTCACGCTGGATGGTCCGGCGCAGCGGGCGCGCACCCATGATCGGGTCGTAGCCGCGCTTGGCCAGGAGCTGCTTCGCGTCACCGCTGAGCTCGATGCCCATGTCGCGGTCCTTGAGGCGCTCGTCCACCTTGGCGATCATCAGGTCGACGATCTGGATGATGTCTTCCTGCGTGAGCTGGTGGAAGACGACCGTGTCGTCGACGCGGTTCAGGAACTCGGGCCGGAAGTGCTGCTTGAGCTCTTCGTTGACCTTCGCCTTCATCCGGTCGTAACCGGTCTTGGTGTCGCCCTGGGCGGCGAAGCCCAGGTTGAAGCCCTTCGAGATGTCCCGCGTACCCAGGTTGGTCGTCATGATGATGACCGTGTTCTTGAAGTCCACGACCCGGCCCTGGGAGTCGGTCAGGCGACCGTCCTCCAGGATCTGGAGCAGGGAATTGAAGATATCCGGGTGCGCCTTCTCGACCTCGTCGAAGAGGACGACGGAGAACGGCTTCCGGCGGACCTTCTCGGTCAGCTGGCCGCCCTCTTCGTAGCCCACGTAGCCGGGGGGCGAACCGAAGAGACGCGAAACCGTGTGCTTCTCGCTGAACTCCGACATGTCGAGGGAGATCAGCGCGTCCTCGTCGCCGAAGAGGAATTCGGCGAGCGTCTTGGAGAGCTCGGTCTTACCGACACCGGACGGGCCGGCGAAGATGAACGAGCCACCGGGACGCTTCGGGTCCTTCAGACCCGCACGGGTGCGGCGGATGGCCTGGGAGAGCGCCTTGATGGCGTCCTTCTGGCCGATGACGCGACGGTGGAGCTCGTCCTCCATGCGCAGGAGGCGGGAAGACTCCTCCTCCGTGAGCTTGAAGACGGGAATGCCGGTCGCGGTCGCGAGGACTTCGGCGATGAGCTCGCCGTCGACCTCGGCGACGACGTCCATGTCGCCGGCCTTCCATTCCTTCTCGCGCTTGGCCTTCGCGGCGAGCAGCTGCTTCTCCGAATCACGGAGGGAAGCCGCCTTCTCGAAGTCCTGGGAGTCGATGGCCGACTCCTTGTCGCGGCGCACGCCCGCGATCTTCTCGTCGAACTCGCGGAGGTCCGGCGGTGCGGTCATCCGGCGGATGCGCATCCGGGAGCCGGCCTCGTCGATCAGGTCGATCGCCTTGTCCGGCAGGAAGCGGTCCGAGATGTACCGGTCCGCCAGCGTCGCCGCCTGGACGAGTGCCTCGTCCGTGATGGAGACGCGGTGGTGGGCCTCGTAGCGGTCGCGCAGGCCCTTGAGGATCTCGATCGTGTGGGGGAGGGAAGGCTCCGCCACCTGGATCGGCTGGAAGCGGCGCTCGAGGGCCGCGTCCTTCTCGAGGTGCTTGCGGTACTCGTCCAGCGTGGTGGCACCGATGGTCTGGAGCTCACCACGGGCCAGCATCGGCTTCAGGATGCTCGCGGCGTCGATCGCGCCCTCGGCGGCGCCCGCACCCACGAGGGTGTGGAGCTCGTCGATGAACAGGATGATGTCGCCGCGGGTGCGGATCTCCTTGAGGACCTTCTTCAGGCGCTCCTCGAAGTCACCGCGGTAGCGGGAGCCCGCCACCAGTGCACCCAGGTCCAGGGTGTAGAGGTGCTTGTCCTTGAGGGTCTCGGGCACCTCGCCCTTGACGATCGCCTGGGCCAGGCCCTCGACGACGGCGGTCTTGCCGACGCCGGGCTCGCCGATGAGGACCGGGTTGTTCTTGGTCCGGCGGGACAGCACCTGCATGACCCGCTCGATCTCCTTCTCGCGCCCGATGACCGGGTCGAGCTTGGATTCGCGAGCGGCCTGCGTGAGGTTGCGGCCGAACTGGTCGAGGACGAGCGAGGTCGAGGGCGTACCCTCGGCCGGGCCGCCTGCCGTGGCCGACTCCTTGCCGCCTCCGGTGTAGCCGGAGAGCAGCTGGATGACCTGCTGCCGGACTCGGTTGAGATCGGCTCCCAGCTTCACGAGGACCTGGGCGGCGACGCCCTCGCCCTCGCGGATCAGGCCGAGCAGGATGTGCTCGGTGCCGATGTAGTTGTGGCCGAGCTGGAGGGCCTCGCGGAGCGAAAGCTCCAGGACCTTCTTCGCCCGCGGGGTGAAGGGGATGTGGCCGGACGGGGCCTGCTGCCCCTGACCGATGATCTCCTCAACCTGCTGGCGAACAGCCTCGAGCGAAATCCCGAGGCTCTCCAGGGCCTTAGCGGCGACACCCTCACCCTCGTGGATCAAGCCCAGGAGGATGTGCTCGGTGCCGATGTAGTTGTGGTTGAGCATCCGGGCTTCTTCCTGAGCCAGGACGACAACCCGCCGCGCGCGGTCGGTGAACCTCTCGAACATCGTTTATCGCTCCTCAGAGCGGTCGGGCAGTTCGGGGTCGGTCCCCGCCCTGTCCTTCCGCATGCTAGTCCCGTGAGGCGGGACAGCTCATTCCAACTGCCGACATCCGTCCACGGCTCACCCCCACGTCGGTGAGGAAAACCGGCTGTAAGAGCCGACTACTGCTCCAACCCGATCCTGCGAGACGATGTTCCCGCAGGCCAGGCAGATACCCGTCACACGTGTACGCCGATGGCGAACGGAAGCCGCCCAAATCAGCGTGTCGCCCCGATCCACTAGGAATGTCTTACCCGTCGGGACTGACACTCCATGCCGGTGGGCACGGTTCCCTCCGCTACGGGCGAACACGCTTGTGTCCCGAATGTGGGACTCCACTCTGCGGACGTTTACGTTCCGCATTGTTTCCGGCGCGTTGCGTAACCCCCGAGCCTTCCGCGGAGTTGCTTCGGGCATGGCCGTCAGCTCCGCCTGCGTACCGCCGCCGCGCGTCCCGCCCGAGCAGGACGCGCCCACCCCTTCCCCGTGGTCCCACTGGTACGAGCGGGTCCTCGGCTGGACGCTCGCCGGCGGGTCTCCCGCACGGCTCGCCACCGGGCTCCGGTTCGACGTATTGGAACTGCCGGCCGACGCCGGGGCCGAACTGCTGCGCCGGCCCCTGCGCACCGGTCCGGTCGCCCTCACAGGGCGCAGGATGTGCTTCCTGGTGGCTCCGGGCGGTGCCGACGAGCTGGAAGGCCTGCTCGACTGGCTGGAGTGGGGCGGGGTGGCCCTCGACCTGACCGGCGTGGGTGCCGGGGGCGGGATCACCGCCCCGGTACCGCCGGGCTGGCCGCAAAGCCCTCAGGGGGCCGCCGTGTGGCTGCGGCCCCCCGAGCTGGGGTGCGAGGCATCGCTGCCGTCCCTGCCCGCTCCCGGGCAGGGCACCGGTCCCGGACGGAGCTCCGGTACCGGTCTCGTACGACTGGTGGCCGCGGCGGCGACGGAATGCCACCGCGCCCGCCTGACGAGGCGAGCGCCTCAGCCCTTGGCGTTCTCGTAGGCCTCGCGGATCTCGGCCGGGACGCGGCCGCGGTCGTTCACGCTGAGCCCCTGGGCCTTGGCCCACGCGCGGATCTCGGCGGTGTCCGGGCTGCCGGACGAAGCCGCGGCGCGACCACCCTTGGCACGGCCGGCGGAAGCACGTCCGCCGGTGCGGCGGCCGCCCTTGGTGTACGGGTCGAGCAGCCCGCGGAGCTTTTCAGCGTTGGCGGTGGTGAGGTCGATCTCGTAGGTCTTGCCATCCAGAGCGAACGTCACGGTCTCGTCCGCCTCGCCACCGTCGAGGTCGTCGACAAGAAGGACCTGAACCTTCTGTGCCACCGGATTTCCTTTCATCGAAAATGCAGTACGCGGAAAGGAAACCGCTTTTGCCAGGAAAACACAAACCCCCGGCGAGAGGTTCAGGACCTCAACAGGGCGGGAAACGTACGCGATTCGGACATAGGCCACAGGCCCGGGGGGCCCTGAAAAAGCGGCCTTGATCGATCACAGGTGCAGAAGCATCCGGCTGTTGCCCAAGGTGTTCGGCTTCACTCGTTCGAGACCGAGGAACTCGGCGACGCCCTCGTCATAGGAACGCAGGAGCTCCATGTAGACATCGGTCTCGACCGGGGTCTCGCCGATCTCGACGAAGCCGTGCTTCGCGAAGAAGTCCACTTCGAAGGTCAGGCAGAATACCCGGCTCACCCCGAGCAGGCGGGCGGTCTCCAACAACTTGGCGAGCATCTGATGCCCTACCCCGGAGCCCTTCAACTCGCGGTCGACGGCGAGTGTGCGCACTTCGGCGAGGTCTTCCCACATGACGTGGAGCGCCCCGCACCCCACGACCTGGCCGTCCCCCTCGCGTTCCGCGACCCAGAACTCCTGGATGTCCTCGTAAAGGACCACGGGGGCTTTGTCGAGCAGGATCCGCTGCTGCACGTACTGGTCGAGCAGGCGGCGCAGCGCCGGAACATCACGGGTGCGCGCGCGGCGGATGGTCACTGTTTTCTCGTCTGCGGCGGAAAGCTCTCCCATACCCGGACGCTATCGCCCCGGGTCGGTCCGGCGCTCGCCGGAGTCCCCTTCCGGTTCGGCGGGGGCGGGGGCCGGCTCCGGGTCCGGGGGAACCTCGGGATCGTCGTGCTGAACGATGCGCACGGCGTCGCGGAGGGCTTCACGCTGTTCCGAGGACATCATGCCGAAGAAGGCGACGAGCGCGGCGGCCGGGCTGTCGCTGGTCGACCAGGCTTCGTTCATCAGTGCGGCCGAGTAGGCGGCGCGGGTGGAGACCGCCGTATATCGATAGGCGCGGCCTTCGGCTTCCCGGCGGACCCAGCCCTTCTGATGGAGATTGTCCATAACCGTCATGACCGTGGTGTACGCGATGGACCGTTCCTGCTGGAGGTCTTCCAGGACTTCCCGAACGGTGACCGGGCGGTTCCACTGCCACACCCGCGTCATGACGGCGTCTTCGAGTTCTCCCAAGGGGCGAGGCACACCAGCACGATAGTGCGGAATGGGGCGAATTGCCCGACCATTCGTCGGGCAACGCGCGGCAAAACCGGGTCGGCGGCTACTTCTGCGGCTGCTGGGCGGCCTCGGCGCGGGCGATCACGGCGTCGACGGCCGCGTCCTCCTTCGCCTTGTTGGCACCGCCCTGGCTCTTCACGATCGTCACGACGAGGGCGATGAAGAACGCGGCCATCACGATGGGGGGCACGAGCGCGGATACGTAGTCCATGCCCCCAGCCTAGCCAGTGCCGTGGCCGGGAAGGTGTGCCGGGTCGCGGCGTCCGGTGCGGTGCGTCTCACGGCGGAGGGCCACGGCTCGTACCGGACGTACCTCCGTGGTCCGACAACGCGGAGAGGTGCCGCGCCGGACGTCGCGACCCGGTGGGCCTTCCCGGTCACGGCACTAGCCGACGGCGCGCCCGGCCGCCGGGGGCGGGGTGGGCTTGCGGCGCGGCGGGAAGACCTCGCCGGGCGTCGGAACGGGCTTCGCGGGCTGCGCGGGGCGCTGCGGCTCCTCGGGCTGCCGGTCGGGGGCCGGCTTCGGCCGGGGCTGGGGCCGCCCGGGGTCGGGGTCGGCCGCGGAGCGGGTGCCCTCGCGGCCGCCGGCCAGGGCCAGCAGCCGGGTCCGGGGCGCGGGCGCTGCCGCCGACAGGCGGCGGCGTACGGAGCGCTCGGCGATGCCCTGGGCCCGCTCCAGCACCGCGGCCGCGACGGGGTTGGCCCGTAGGGCGCGCAGGGCGGCGAGGTCGTCGGGCACCGGCTCGTACCCGGCGGCCAGGGCGTCCTGGAGCAGCTCCAGGTACCCGGGGAGGCTGCCGGGGAGGGCCTCCCGGTAGCGGGCGAGGTCGGCCAGCAGGAAGGCTCTGAGCCGGCCCGCCTCCGCGGCGGCGTCGTCCACCGACGCGGCGAGGCGCAGGCAGTCCTGTACCTCGGCGGCCGCCAGGGGGGCCGTGGAGGGCTGAAGGGCGTGGGCGAGGAGACGCCTGAGCACGTGCAGCTCGGCGGCGCTGAACGCCATGCCGCCGCGGGATCCGTAGGGCGTGGGCATGACGCCGAAGATACGCGCTAATCGGACAAAATCCCCCGAGGGCGGGGAATTCCGGCGCGGCGGGCGCTCCCCCCGCGCCCGTCCTCTTTCAGCCGGTCTCCTTGACGGACCGGAGGAAATCGGCCCAGGCGGCGTGGGTGGTGGCCATCACGAGGTGGGCCGGGTCGGCCCGGTCGGCGATCCGGACGAGCGTCCCCGGGGCGGCGGCGACGTAGACGCAGGCGTCTCCGTCGCCGCAGTAGGACGACTTCTGCCAGGCAGGCCGGGCGGCGTTCTCGGTCATGGTGTCTCCTCCGCCGTGGACGAGGGTCGTGGTGGTTCTCGAGCGTGACGCTATCGCCGCCGGAGTCGTACTCCGGCCATTTCCGCAAAAATCACAGCGCGAAAAATACACGGTGGTACGGAACACCGGTACGCGGGCCCGGCTCGGAAAGCGGCGGCGGGGGCCCGGCCGTCATTCCACGGGGAAGGCGTACGCGATCTCGTAGCGGGAGTCCGGGATGACGAGATCGGCGGTTTCGACGGGGCGGCCGTCGGTGTCCACGTACGTGCGCTCGATCTCGGTGATCATCGCGCCGAGGCTGATCCCGAGCAGGTTGGCCTGGTCCTGGTTCGCTCGGGACGGGCGCGGGACCTCCACCACGGAGGCGACGGTGATCCCGATGGACCGCATCCGCGCCACGACTCCCGCCCCGCGCAGTTCCCCCACCTCCGGCAGCACGACCGGGGTGCCCGAGGTGATCGCCAACGGCTCCCAGGACTCGGAGAGTTCGGCGGGGCTCCCGTCGGCCATGAACTCGTAGCGGGTCATCACGCAGGGGTCGCCCGGGGCGATGGCCAGGCGGGCCGCGATGCGTTCGGGGGCGGGCAGCTGGGCGACGGTCCGGGAGTCCCAGGACGCGGCGATGCCGTGGGCGGCGGCCTCGGAGCGGAAGGTGTTGCCCGCACCGGGGACCCGGCGGCGGGTGCGGAGCATCCGCATGCGCCGGCGCGGGGTGCGGACGTAGGTGCCGGAGCCGGCGCGGCCCTCCAGGAAGCCCTCGATGATCAGCTGCTCCATCGCCCGCTGGGTGACGCTCTGCCCGACGCCGTACTCGGTGGCGAACCGGGCCCGGGAGGGCAGCTTGTCGCCGATCACCCACTCACCCGCCTCTATGCGGGACCGGAGCGAGTCGACCACCTGCAAGTACGGGGATTCACGCGGCATTTGGCCACCTCAGGAGCGTGTGCGTCCGACGCGGCCCAAGCTAACCCATCAGGTTGAAGCTGACGGATCGACCTGACGAGGGGTGAAGGGGCAGGTGGGAGGGGACGGGTGACCGGGACGCGCCGGCCCCCGCCCGGGCGGGGCGGGGGCCGCCACGTCAGGCGAACTTGGGCGCGTTGCGCTCGTACACCAGCCGCAGGCCGATCAGGGTCAGCCACGGCTCGTGGTCGTCGATCACCGAGGACTCGCCGAGGACGATCGGGGCGAGCCCGCCCGTGGCGATGACCCGCACGTCGTCCGGGTCGCCGCCCGGGCCCGCGAGCTCCTTGGACATGCGGGTGACGATCCCGTCGACCTGGCCCGCGAAGCCGTACACCACGCCCGACTGCATCGCCTCGACCGTGGACTTGCCGATCACGTTGCGCGGGCGGGCCAGCTCGATCTTGCGGAGCTGGGCCCCGCGCACGCCGAGCGCCTCCATCGAGATCTCGATGCCCGGGGAGATCACCCCGCCCACGTACTCGCCCTTCGCGGAGACCGCGTCGAAGGTCGTCGCCGTACCGAAGTCGACGACGATCGCCGGACCCCCGAACAGCTCGGCGGCCGCGACCGCGTTCACGATCCGGTCCGCGCCGACCTCCTTCGGGTTGTCCATCAGGATCGGCACGCCCGTCTTCGTGCCCGGCTCCACCAGCACCGCCGGGACGTCGCCGTAGTAGCGGCGGGTGACCTCGCGCAGCTCGTGCAGGACGGACGGCACCGTCGAGCAGATCGCGATGCCGTGGATCCCGTCGCCCAGCTCGGTGCCGAGCATCGGGTGCGTCCCCATCAGGCCCTGCATCAGGACGGCCAGTTCGTCGGCCGTCCGGCGCGGGTCGGTCGAGATGCGCCAGTGCTCGACGATCTCGTCACCGTCGAACAGTCCCAGGACCGTGTGGGTGTTGCCCACGTCGATGGTGAGGAGCACGGGTCACACCGCCTGGCGCAGGTCGAGACCGATGTCGAGGATCGGCGAGGAGTGCGTCAGGCCGCCGACCGCGAGGAAGTCCACACCGGTCTCCGCGTAGGCGCGGGCCGTCTCCAGGGTCAGCCGGCCCGACGATTCGAGGGTGGCGCGGCCCGCGACGAGGGTGACGGCCTCCTCGGTCTCCGGGACCGTGAAGTTGTCCAGCAGGATCAGGTCGGCGCCCGCGTCCACGACCTCGCGGACCTGGTGCATGGTGTCGGCCTCGACCTCGACCGGCACCTCCGGGAAGGCCTCGCGGACGGCCTTGAAGGCCTGCGCGATGCCACCGGCGGCGATCACGTGGTTGTCCTTGACCAGCGCCGCGTCCGACAGGGACATGCGGTGGTTGACGCCGCCGCCGCAGCGGACCGCGTACTTCTCCAGGGAGCGCAGGCCCGGCGTGGTCTTGCGGGTGTCGCGGACCTTCGCGTTCGTGCCCTCCAGGACGTCCGCCCAGCGGCGGGTGGCCGTCGCGATGCCGGAGAGCCGGCACAGGATGTTCAGGGCGCTGCGCTCGGCCGTCAGCAGGTCGCGGGTACGGGCGCGCACGGACAGCAGTACGTCGCCCTCCGCGACCCGGTCGCCGTCCTCGGCGTGCCGCTCCACCTCGAAGGACTCCGTGCACACCACGGAGAACACGGCCTCGGCGACGCGCAGTCCGGCCACCACGCCGGCCTCGCGGGCCACGAAGTCGGCGACGGCCTCGGCGTCCTCGGGGACGGTGGCGACGGTGGTGACGTCGACCCCGCCGTCCAGGTCCTCCGACAGCGCCATGTGCGCGATGTCCTCGACCTCGATCGGGTCCAGGCCCGCGTCCGCCAGCAGCTGGGCCAGCGCCGGGTCCAGGCCGGACTCCTCGCCCTCGCCGCAGCCGCAGTCGTCGCCGCAGCCGCCTTCGTTCTGGTCGATCAGGGGAAGTTCGGGGGTGCTCACGTCACTGCTCCAGGCTCGGGGGGTTGAGGGGGACGTCGACGGACGGGAAGTCCGCGGAGTCGGTGGGGGTGACGACCAGGGCGCGCTTCTCCGTCGCCGACAGCCGCACCACGAGGTGGCGGCGCCAGGCGGCGTCGTCGCGGTCGGGGTGGTCCTCGCGCCAGTGGCAGCCGCGGGTCTCCGCGCGCCGCTGGGCGGCCGCGACCAGGACCCGGGCCACGCACAGCAGGTTGGTCGCCTCCCAGGTCTCCACCCCCGGGACGGCCGTCTTGCCGTGGCTCTCCAGCTCGCCCAGCGCCCGCGCGTACAGGGTCTCCAGGGCCTCGGCGGCCCCGGCCAGGGAGGCGGCGGAACGGAGCACGCCCGCGCCGTCCGTCATGATCCGCTGGACCTCGTAGCGGGCCTCGGCCGGCTGGAGGGGACCGGTCGCGGGCACCGGGACGCCCGGACCGCTGCCGGTCGGCGCGTGGGCGACGACGTCGTCCGCGATGCGCTCGGCGAAGACCAGGCCCTCCAGGAGGGAGTTGGACGCCAGCCGGTTCGCGCCGTGCACACCGGTGCAGGCGACCTCGCCGCACGCGTACAGGCCCGGCACGGTCGTACGTCCCTGGAGGTCGGTCCGCACGCCGCCGGAGGCGTAGTGCGCGGCCGGCGCGACCGGGATCGGCTCCGTCACCGGGTCGATGCCGTGCGCGCGGCAGGCCGCGAGGATCGTCGGGAAGCGCTGCTCCCACATCTGCGCGCCGAAGTGCCGGGCGTCCAGGTACATGTGCTGCGCGCCCTGCTCCTGCATGCGGCGCATGATGCCCTTCGCGACGATGTCGCGCGGGGCCAGCTCGGCCAGCTCGTGCTGCCCGGCCATGAAGCGCACGCCGTCCGCGTCGACGAGGTACGCGCCCTCGCCGCGCACGGCCTCCGACACCAGCGGCTGCTGCCCCTCGGCGTCCGGGCCCAGGAACAGCACCGTCGGGTGGAACTGCACGAACTCCAGGTCGGAGATCTCCGCCCCGGCGCGCAGCGCCAGGGCCACGCCGTCACCCGTGGACACCGACGGGTTGGTGGTCGCGGAGAACACCTGGCCCATGCCGCCGGTCGCGAGGATCACGGCCGGCGCGTGGACGGCGCCGACGCCGTCGTGCTGTCCCTCGCCCATCACGTGCAGGGTCACGCCGGCCGTGCGGCCCTCGGCGTCCTGGAGGAGGTCCAGGACGAGGGCGTTCTCCACGGTCTCGATGCCCGCCGCGTGCACGGCCTCGACCAGCGCCCGGGAGATCTCCGCACCCGTGGCGTCACCGCCCGCGTGCGCGATCCGGCGCCGGTGGTGGCCGCCCTCGCGGGTCAGCTCTATCTCACCGGTCTCGGCGGAGGTGTCGAAGACGGCACCGGTCGCGATGAGCCGGCGCACGGCGTCCGGACCCTCCGTGACCAGCAGCCGCACGGCCGCCTCGTCGCACAGGCCGGCGCCCGCCACCAGGGTGTCGTCCAGGTGCTGCTCGGGGGTGTCGCCCTCGCCGAGCGCCGCGGCGATGCCGCCCTGCGCCCAGCGGGTCGAGCCGTCGTCGAGGCGCGCCTTGGTCACCACGACCGTACGGCGGCCCGCGGCCGCGCAGCGCAGGGCCGCCGTCAGGCCCGCGACGCCGGACCCGACGACCACGACGTCCGCGTCGACGGCCCAGCCGGGGGCCGGGGCGTGCAGCCGTATGCCGGTGCCCGTGCCGCTGCTGTGGGCAGCGCCTCTGCCTGTGGTGCTCACGCGTGTGCTCCGAACTCCAATGGAATGTTGTCGATCAGCCGGGTCGTGCCGACCTTCGCCGCGACGGCCAGCACGGCCCGTCCGGTGAAGTCCGGGCCGACGTCGGTGAAGTCCTGCGGGTCCACCAGCGCCAGGTAGTCCAGCGCCAGCGGCGGGTCGTACCGGCCCGCCTCGTCCAGGACGTGGCGCGCCGCCGCCCGGACGGCGTCCGGCAGACCGGCGCCCGCCGCCGACACGGCGTGCGCGTCGGCGGACGCCCGGATCTCGCCGAGCCTGGCCAGGGCCGTGGCCCGTTCGTCGCTCGCGGGGGAGGCCTCGGCGCGGGCGCGCAGCGCGGCCTGGGCGGCGAGCCGGTCCCGGCCGGCGAACAGGGCGCGGGACAGGGCCAGCGCCGTACGCCGCTCCACGAGGGAGAGGTAGCGGTTCCGGGAGGACAGCGCGAGACCGTCGTCCTCGCGGACCGTCGGTACGCCCACCACGTCGACGGGGAAGTTCAGGTCGGTCACCATGCGCCGGATCAGCGCCAGTTGCTGCGCGTCCTTCTGGCCGAAGAAGGCCAGGTCGGGGCGGGTGAGGTGGAGGAGCTTGGCGACGACGGTCAGCATGCCGTCGAAGTGCCCGGGACGGGTGGCCCCTTCGAGGCGCCCGCCCATCGGCCCGGCCGTCACCCGCACCTGCGGGTCGCCGCCCGGGTAGACCTCGTCGACGGCGGGCGCGAACACGGCGTCCGCCCCGGCCTCCCCGCAGAGGGCGAGGTCGGCGTCGAGGGTGCGCGGGTAGCGGTCGAGGTCCTCGTTCGCCCCGAACTGGAGGGGGTTCACGAAGACGGTCACCACGACCTGGCCCCGCGGCCCGGCCTGCTCGCGGGCCGCGCGGACCAGCGTGGCGTGGCCCTCGTGCAGGGCGCCCATGGTCATCACGACCGCGCGGCGGCCCGTACGGGGCAGCTTCTCCAGCTCTTCGGCGGTGTTCAGCAGGAGCGGGCCGGTCATCGCTCGCCACCCTCCGGTTCGGCGTTGTCCGCGGGACTGGTGTCCGCGAGGACGCCGAGCAGGTCCTCGGCGAGTTCGGGCTTGAGCAGACCGTGCGCGAGGGCCCGGTCGGCGGTCGTACGGGCCATCGCCAGGTACCCGGCGACGGTCGCGGGGGCGTGCTTGCGCAGCTCCGAGACGTGCGCGGCGACCGTACCGGCGTCCCCGCGGGCCACCGGCCCCGTCAGGGCTCCGTCACCGGACCGCAGCGCGTTGTCGAGGGCCGCGCCGAGCAGCGGGCCGAGCATCCGGTCGGGGTGCTCGACCCCGGCCTGGCCGAGCAGTTCCATCGACTGGGCGACCAGGGTGACCAGGTGGTTCGCGCCCAGGGCGAGGGCCGCGTGGTACAGCGGACGGGCCTCCTCCGCGATCCATTCCGGTTCCCCGCCCATCTCGATGACCAGGGCCTCCGCGGCCAGGCGCAGCTCCTCGGGGGCGGTCACGCCGAAGGAGCAGCCCGCCAGGCGCTGTACGTCGACCTCGGTACCGGTGAAGGTCATCGCGGGGTGCAGGGCCAGCGGGAGGGCGCCCGCACGGCGCGCGGGGTCCAGCACGGCGGCCCCGTACCGCCCGGAGGTGTGCACGAGGAGCTGGCCGGGGCGGACGGCGCCCGTCTCCGCGAGGCCCTCGACGAGCCCGGGCAGGGTGTCGTCGGGGACGGTCAGCAGGACCAGGTCGGCCCGCTCCAGCACCTGCGCGGGCGGCACGACCGGCACGTCGGGCAGCAGCCGCGCCGCACGGCGCACGGAGGCGTCCGAGACGGCCGACACGGCGACGGGACGGTGCCCGGCCTGCTGGAGGGCGCGGGCCAGGGCGGGACCGACGCGGCCGGCGCCGACGACGCCGACGGCGAGCCGGGCAGGGCGACCGGACGGATCCCGGGGCTCCGTCTGATGGGGTGCGTTCACGCGGGGAATGCCTTCCGTTCCAGTCCGCGGGGGGTACCGGACGATACGCCGCCATGCTAGCCCCTGGGGGCCCGGGCCGATCGGCGGCGATCCGCGATGATCGGGGGCATGAGTGATGACGCGGAACGCAAGAAGCGGCTGGTGACGGCGTGGCGGGGGGCCGACCGGGTCCTCTCGCACGGCCTGCTGGAGCCGACGGTGGGCGAGCTGCTGACGGCGCTCGCGCGGGCCCCGTACGAGCTGGACACCCCGTACGACCTGGACGCACCGGCCGACCTGTACGGCGACGGCGTCGTCGCCGACCTGGAACGCCGCGTCGCCGAACTGCTCGGCACCGAGGACGCCGCGTTCTTCCCCACCGGCACGATGGCCCAGCAGATCGCGCTGCGCTGCTGGGCGGGACGCACCGGCAACCCCGTCGTGGCCCTGCACCCCATGAGCCACCCGGAGCGCTGGGAGGGCGGCGCCCTGTCCGCCGTCTCCGGGCTGCGCACCGTCCATCCCGTGGCGGAGGCCCGCCAGCCCACCGCCGCCGAGGTCCGGGACCACCCGGAGCCCTTCGGCACGCTGATGCTGGAGCTGCCGCTGCGCGACGCCGGCTTCCTGCTGCCCACCTGGGAGGAACTGACGGAGCTGGTGGACGCGGCCCGTGAGCGCGACGCGGTCGTCCACTTCGACGGGGCCCGGCTGTGGGAGTCCACCGTCCACTTCGGCCGGCCGCTGCCGGAGATCGCGGGGCTCGCCGACTCCGTCTACGTCTCCTTCTACAAGTCCCTCGGCGGGCTGAGCGGGGCCGCGCTGGCCGGATCGCGGGCCTTCGTCGAGGAGACCCGGGTGTGGCGCCACCGGTACGGGGGCCAGGTCTTCCGGCAGTTCCCGCAGGCCCTGTCCGCGCTGGCCGGCCTGGAGCGGGAACTCCCCCGGCTGCCCTCGTACGTCGCCGGGGCCCGCATGGTCGCCGGGGCCCTCCGGGAGGGCTTCGCCGAGGCGGGGCTGCCCTGGTTCCGGGTCCATCCGGAGGTGCCGCACACCCACCAGTTCCAGGTGTGGCTCCCCTACGAGGCGGACCGCCTCACGGACGCGGGCCTGCGGCTCGCGGAGGAGACGGGCACGGTCCTCTTCCGCCGCTGGTCCCCCGACGCCGCCCCGGGCCTCGCGATGACGGAACTCGACGTCACGCAGCCGGGCCTGAACTGGACCCCGGAGCAGGTCCGGGACGCGGTGAGGGAGTTCCTGGGGCGGGTGTGAGGGGGCGGGCGCGGCCCCGGCCGGTCCGCAGTCCTCCCTCAGCACGCCCTGCGGCGCAGCGGGAGCAGGCGGCGCAGCGTCGCCCGCCAGTGGTGGGTCGCCGGGCGGCCGGCGAGGACGGCCCGGAACTGGGCTTCGGTGTGGAGGGCGCGCAGGGTCGCGACGTCGTCGCGGCCCGGGGGCGGGGGCATCGGGGTGTGCTGCTGCGAGGCCCGGTAGGTGTCGATGAGGTACTGCTCGATCGAGGTCATGCATCCACCCTCACCCCCTCGGGCGCAGCCCGCGCGCCGATTGACGTTCCGCGTCAATCGACGCCTCCGACCTGCGGCGGAGCCCTCGTACGGGTCGCCCGGACGGCGGTGCCGCGGAGGGCACCCCGAGCCGCCGCGCCGCGGCCGGCCGGGCGAGAATGGGGCGATGAGCGTCACCATCGACATCGCCGGACTCCCCGCGGAGCGGATCGGCTTCGCGCCGTCCCCGCTCGCCGAGCTCTGCATGGCCCTGCACGCGCTCTCGCAGCCCGCCCACCACCCCGGGCTCCATTCCTGGACGACCGCCACCACGGCCGCGCTGGACTCGTGCCTCGCGGACCGGCTGCTGGAGGCCGACTTCATGTGGCGCAGTTCCTTCTCCGACATCTTCATGCCGTTCGCCGGGGTCCCGGGCGCGGGCCTGCCGGCCGCGACGCTGGCCGAGGAGCTCGACGTGCTCGACCGGCTGGACGACGAGCGGTTCGTGATGGCGGCCCTGGAGCACTGCTGGCTGGCGCTGTACAACGAGGGCGGCGGGCCGTCCCCCCTGCGCGATCCGGCCGCGCGGGCGAAGGCGCTGGACACGGCGGCCGCGCGCGGGCCCCGGCAGCTGGCGTTCTCGCTGCGGCTGCTGGACGACACGGCGGCCGTGCGGGTGTGGCTGCGGCGGCTCCTGGAGGACTGCGAAGAGGCGTTCTTCGCCGAGATCTGGCGGCGGGTGGGGCCCCGGCAGGCCGCGGACGCCCGGCACAAGGCGGAGGTGCTGCGCCGCAAGGGGCTGCCGGCCGCGCTGCGGGAGGTGTCGACGGCGCTGAGCGTCGACCGGGAGCAGCGCACGATCACCGCCGACAAGATGGTGCACGGGCAGGCCACGGCCACGGATCCGCGGATCGGGGCGGGGCTGGTGTTCGTACCGACCGATTTCGGCTGGCCGCACCTGCTGGTGCTGCACGCGCCGGGCTGGCGTCCGGTGGTCCACTACCCGCTGGAGTCGCCGGAGCTGGCGTCCACGACGGGCTCGGTGGAGCTGCTCCAGCGGCGGATGGAGGCGCTGGCGCATCCCATGCGGATGTCGCTGTGCCGCAGTCTGGCGCGGGCTCCGTACACGACGAGCGAACTGGCGACGGTGTACGCGATATCCGCGCCCGAGGTGTCCCGGCACCTGACGGTCCTGAAGAAGGCCGGTCTGTTGCGTACGTGGCGTCAAGGACGCTATGTCCAGCATCAGTTGGATCTGTCCGTGGTCGCGCGGATAGGCTCCGATTTCATCGAGGGCATTCTCCGCTGACTGTCGGCCGACCTTTTTCCGGACGCTGGCCTGAATTGTTCGGCGGAGACTCACCGATATACGGATTTCACAAACCGGAAGCAGTGAAAACTCTGGCGAGAGGCGCCTGTTGGTGCCTAACGTGCGTCCACCACTCCCCCACGCACCGTGCGATGCGCACCTGCTGTGAAAGGACCTTCATGCCCTCTCGCCGTATAGCCGCAGCAACCGCCGCACTGGCGGCCGCGGCCCTCGTCTCCCCGCTGCTGCTCGCCGGACCCGCCGGTGCCACCGGCAGCCCGCAGAGCGACGCCGCCCGGGGTGACGCCCTGGCCAAGAAGCTGGTCCAGGAGGCGACCGGGAAAGGCGCCAACAACCACCTGAAGGTCTTCCAGTCGCTGGCCGACTACAACAACGGCAATCGGGTGGCGGGTTCCAAGGGACACGTGCAGTCGGCGCAGTACATCGAGGCCGTGCTGAAGGCCGCCGGCTACAAGGTCACGAAGAACGAATTCGACTTCGTGTACGTGGAGGCGATCGCCGAGAAGCTTTCGGTGAACGGCGACGGCGGCCGGGACATCCCGATCCACCTGATGACGTACACGGCGAGCGGCCCGGAGGAGGGCGTGACCGCTCCGGTCGCGGTCGTCCCGGTGGACGCCGACGGTACGAACGGCTGCGAGCCCGGCGACTTCGCGGCGGGCGCCTTCACGGGCAAGATCGCCCTGGTCCAGCGCGGCGGCTGCACCTTCGCGGTGAAGCAGGCGAACGCGGCCGCGGCGGGTGCGGTCGGCGCGATCATCTACAACAACACCGACGGCGCCCTGAACGGCACCCTCGGCGACGCGAACGCGGGGAAGGTCCCGACCGGCGGCATCACGAAGGCGGACGGCGAGAAGCTCGCCGCCGACGCGGCGGCCGGCCCGGTCGAGGTCACCCTCGACATCCGCGAGCTGCGCGAGAACCGCAAGACGTACAACGTGATCGCCGAGACGAAGGGCGGCGACGAGAACAACACCGTCTTCCTCGGCGCGCACCTGGACTCGGTCGCGGCCGGCCCGGGCATCAACGACAACGGCTCCGGTTCGGCGGGCATCCTCCAGGTCGCGCAGCGCCTGGCGAGCCAGCAGACGAAGATCAAGAACAAGGTCAAGTTCGCCTGGTGGTCGGCGGAGGAGTACGGCCTGCTCGGCTCCGAGGCGTACGTCGCCTCCCTGACCGAGGCCCAGAAGAAGCAGATCAAGCTGTACCTGAACTTCGACATGATCGGCTCGCCGAACGCCGCCTACTTCGTCTACGACGGCGACGACTCGGACGCGACGGGCGCGGGCCCCGGCCCGGAGGGTTCGGCGCAGCTGGAGAAGGGGATCACCGACTTCCTCGACTCCAAGAACATCCCGCACGAGGGCACGGACTTCTCGGGCCGTTCGGACTACGGCCCGTTCATCGAGGTCGGCATCCCGTCGGGCGGTACGTTCACCGGCGCCGAGGGCATCAAGTCGCCGGAGCAGGCCGCGAAGTTCGGCGGTCAGGCGGGTGTCGCCTACGACGTGAACTACCACGGCAAGGGTGACGACATCACGAACATCGACCAGAAGGCGCTCGACATCAACGTCGACGTCATCGCGAACGCGGTCGGCCACTACGCCCACGACCTGGCTCCGCTGTCCCAGCCGGTCGTCTCGCAGCCGACCACCCCGGGCACGGGCAGTGGCGGCGGCCTGCACGAGGGCCACGGCCACGAGGTCACCAAGTAACGGCACACCGCACCCGCTGTGGGGCAGGGGCCGGGACTCCCGTCAGGGGGTCCCGGCCCCTGCCGCGTCCCCGGCGCCGCCCGGCCAGGCCGGGACGCCGACGGGCTGGACCAGCCAGCCGAAGTCGCCGAGGCCTCCGCGCGCGGTGAGCTCCGCCGCCTCGCCCGCCGCCGCCAGGGCGCGGACGTACGCCGCCGGGTCGGCGGAGGCCAGGGCCAGCGGGGGCCGGCCGCCCGAGACGCCGAGGGCGGTGAGGGCCTCGCGCTGGGTGAGCAGGACCGCGCCCGGTCCCGCGCAGGCGTCGAGCGCGACGTGCGCGGTCAGATCGCGGCCGCCGTCCGGGACGGGGGCCACCTCCCGGCCGGCCCGGAACCCGGTCAGGGTGCCGTACGGGGGTCGGGCCGCCCGGGTGTGGCAGTAGTCGACGGCCACCGCCAGGCCCCGGTCGAGGGTGGCGACGGCCGCCGCCCAGGCCTCGTCCCGGGGCCGGCCGATCTCGGCCCGCCCGGTCCGTTCCCCGTCCGGCCACCACCGCTCCAGCCAGGCCCGGTCGGCCGCGTCGAGGGGTCCGCCGGGGCTCTCCGTACCGTCGGCGGCGACCAGGACGTACCGGCCGTCCTCGGCGACGTCCAGCGGTACGTTGTCCAGCCACTCGTTCGCGAAGAGCAGCCCGGTCGTCCCCGCGGGCGGCTCGGGCACCCAGCGGATCCGCGGGTCCAGCCCGTCCGGCGCCGCCGCGCGTTCGACGGCGTACGGGCGCACCCGCACGGCCGTCTCCGCCGGCAGGGCGGCGAGGACCCCGGTCAGCAGTTCTCCCCGGCCGGCGCCCACGTCGACGAGGTCGAGCCGCCCGGGCCGCCCGAGCGCGGCGTCCACCTCGGCCAGCAGCCGGGCGACGGCCCGCGCGTACAGCGGGGAGGCGTGCACGGAGGTGCGGAAGTGTCCGGCGGGTCCGGGGCCGCC
Organism: Streptomyces sp. NPDC006512; assembly: GCF_040611935.1. Lineage (NCBI taxonomy): Bacteria > Bacillati > Actinomycetota > Actinomycetes > Kitasatosporales > Streptomycetaceae > Streptomyces > Streptomyces sp. NPDC006512. Next base: position 27,541 of record NZ_JBEXPG010000003.1, read on the forward strand.
GGGGCGGACGTAGAAACCGCCGGGACCGTACAGCGACGTCTCGATCGCCGTCCGCCAGCGGAGGGGCCCCGCGCCTTCATCCTGAGCACTCATCACACGAAGGGTAGGCTCACCCTCCACCTTGGGGAGTACTCCCCCGTCACAGGGATCGCTCCTGTGGTTGACTCCAGCACCTATCTCCTTTCCCTACTCTGGGTTACGTGCAGCGCCTCTACGACTTCATCCGCAGACACCCGACGGGCGTCGACAGCTTCTGGGCTGTCCTCTTCTTCGGGCTCTCGATGGCGGCCGTGGTGGGAAATCCCGAACCGAGCACGGCCCTGCGCCTGGCCACCGTGCCGGTGGTCCTCGCGCTCACGGCCGCGCTGGCCCTGCGCCGCAAGTGGACCCAGGCCATGTTCTGGGTCACCGTCGGCGCGGGCGTCTACCAGCTGGCCTTCGGCATCGAGGCGCAGATCTGCGACCTGGCGATGCTGGTCGTGCTGTTCACGGTCGCCGCCGGGGACGTGCCGCGCTGGGTCTCGCGGGCCGCCCTGGGCGTCGGACTGCTGGCCTCCCCGGTGTACTTCCTGCGCTTCGGCGTGGACAAGGGCCTCTCCCTCACCGAGAGCATCACCTTCGCCCTGATGGTGATCGTCCCCTTCGCCCTCGCCTGGGTGACGGGCGACTCCCTGCGCACCCGCCGGGCCTACTACGCCCAGCTCGTGGAGCGCAACCAGCGGCTGGAGAAGGAGCGCGAGGCGCAGGCGAAGGTCGCGGTGGCCGCCGAGCGGGCCCGCATCGCCCGCGAGCTGCACGACGTCGTCGCGCACAACGTGTCGGTGATGGTGGTGCAGGCCGACGGCGCCGCGTACGTCATGGACGTGGCCCCGGAACAGGCCAAGGAGGCCCTCCAGACGATCTCCGGGACCGGCCGTCAGGCCCTCGCCGAGATGCGCCGCCTGCTGGGCGTGCTGCGCACCGGCGAACCGCAGGACTCCGAGGACTACGTGCCGCAGCCGGACGTCGAGCAGATCGAGGTGCTGGTGGAGCAGGTGCGGGCGGCGGGCCTCACCGTGGACTTCGAGGTCGAGGGCGCTCCGCGGAAGCTGCCGAGCGGGGTGGAGCTGACCGCGTACCGGATCGTGCAGGAGGCGCTGACGAACACGCGCAAGCACGGCGGTCCGGAGGCGAAGGCGAGCGTGCGGCTCGTCTACTTCGACGACGGGCTGGGCCTGCTGGTCGAGGACGACGGCCGGGGCGCGGCGCACGAACTGTACGAGGACGGCGGCGCGGACGGCGCCGGACACGGTCTGATCGGCATGCGGGAACGGATCGGTATGGTCGGAGGCACCCTGGACGCGGGACCGCGACCCGGCGGAGGCTTCAGGATCAGTGCTCTGCTCCCGCTCAAGAAGAGGTAGAGGTATTCACCGATGTCCATCCGAGTGATGCTCGTCGACGACCAGGTGCTGCTGCGCACCGGCTTCCGGATGGTGCTCGCCGCCCAGCCGGACATGGAGGTGGTCGCCGAGGCGGGGGACGGCCTGGAGGCGCTGGAGGTGCTGCGGGCCACGAAGGTGGACGTGGTGCTGATGGACGTCCGCATGCCGCGGCTCGACGGGGTCGAGGCGACGCGGCGGATCTGCGAGCCGGAGGAACACCCGAAGGTGATCATCCTGACCACCTTCGACCTGGACGAGTACGCGTTCTCCGGGCTCAAGGCGGGTGCGAGCGGCTTCATGCTGAAGGACGTCCCGCCCGCGGAGCTGCTGGCCGCGATCCGGTCCGTGCACAGCGGGGACGCCGTCGTGGCCCCGTCGACGACGCGCCGGCTGCTGGACCGGTTCGCCCCGATGCTGCCGACGACGACGGAGGAGCCGAAGAACAAGGAGGTCGAGCGGCTGACGGAGCGTGAGCGCGAGGTCATGCTGCTGGTGGCGCAGGGGCTGTCGAACGGCGAGATCGCGGCCCGGCTGGTCCTCTCGGAGGCCACGGTGAAGACGCACGTGGGCCGCATCCTGACGAAGCTGAGCCTGCGCGACCGCGTCCAGGTCGTGGTCCTGGCGTACGAGACGGGCCTGGTCCGCGCGGGCGGCCTGTAAGGGCCCCTCCCGCTACAGCGGGGCCGGCGCCGAAGTGCGCAGGTGGGCCAGAAGGGCGCCCAGGGTGTCCCAGCCGGCCGGGTCGGTGCCGTCGCCCAGCGGGTAGTGCAGTCCGGGCCGGCGGGCCGGGCCCACCCGGGCGGGCTTGAGGGCCAGCGGGGGCCGACGGGCGTGGGTCAGGGTGGCCTCGGCCACTCCGGCCCCGCCCAGGGTGAACGACACGGGCAGCGGGGGCGGCGCGAGGCGCGGGGCCACGCCGAGGTCCCGCCGTCCCGGTCCGGCCGAGGCCAGCATGCTGATCAGGCCGTGCCCGGTCACGAGCTCCTCCGCCAGGGCGGGCAGTGCGTCCAGCGGGAGTTCCTCCGACGGGCCGTAGCCGAGGGACAGGGTGACGTCCTCCTCGACCCCGGCGGCCGTCCGGGTCACGCGTACGGTCGCCAGCGCGGGCCGCTCCGGGTGTCCGACGGCGGTGATCAGGGTCGGTTCCGGGGCCCGGCCGCGGGCCAGGTCGGTGAGCTGGCGCGGGGACCAGGGCAGGTTGACGGGCTCGGCGGTGCCCCAGCCGGCGGGCGGCCGCCCGGTCAGGGTGCGCCAGGCGGCTTCCAGGGAGCGGCCCAGGGTCACGTCCGCCTCGGCGGGGTGTTCCGTACGGAACGACACGGTCAGGCGGCGTTCGCCGGAGGCGTCCGGCTTCGCGAAGGCCTCGGCGGGGCGGGTCTGCCCGGCTGCGTCCCGGACCGGGGCGAAGGTGCCGTCCTGCCAGCTCAGGACCGCTCCGGACAGGCCGTCGTAGTAGCCGCCCGCGGGGTCCTGGACGACCCACCGGTTGGGCGCGCCGGTCAGGGCGGTGCGCAGCGGGAGGCTGAGGCGGCAGTGGGCGGGGGTGACGACGTGCAGGGCCGCGCCGAAGCCGGCCGTGGTCCGCAGGACGTCCGACAGCCAGGCCGTGAGCGGGACCACGGGCCGGTCGGCGAGGACCACCGCCGTGGACTCGGTGACGACGTCCACGGTGGGCAGGGCGCCGACGGGCGCGGGCGCGGCCGAGGCCTCGGAGGTGACCTCCACGGCGCCGACGCGGCCGGCGCCCTCGGGCCAGACGGTGCCGCCGAGGACCTCGGCGAGCCGGCCGGCGACGGCTCCGGCGAGGGCGGCCGCCTCGGGCACGGCCGTGGACGCGCGGGTCTCCGTCCACCACACGGGGGTGGCGGTCGGGGTGCCCAGGAGCCGTTCCGCCTCGCCGGGGACCTGGACGAGTACGGGCGCCTCCACGGAGACCAGCGGCCGGCCGCCCGCTCCGAGGAGCTGGATGACGGCGCCCTCCCCGGCGGCCTGGGCGTCGAGGTCGGCGCCGCCCGCCGCGAGGGCCACCAGCATCGCGGTGGTGTCGGGCATGTGCGGGGTGAGGGCGATGACGTCCTTGGTCACGGTGCTTCCCGATCGGCCGGGGGCGAGGTGTTCTGCGGTGCGCCGGTCAGCGCGGTCTGCACGATCTGGTGGGGCCGTCCGCGCCGGACGAGCGTGCCGCGGCCCGGCGGCTGCGCGCTGGCGTACAGCTGCGGGAACAGCTGTCCTTCGGAGCGTTCGCCGGTCATCACGAGCGCCGCGGTGCCCGATTCGCGCAGGGTGGTCATCAGCGGTTCGTACAGGGCCCGGGAGGATCCGGCGACCCGTCGGGCGAGCACGAAGTGCAGGCCGATGTCCTGGGCGGACGGCAGGTACGGCACGAACGCCTGGAGCGGCTGCTGCCCGGCGGTGGTGAGGATGTCGTAGTCGTCGACGAGGACCACGATGCGCGGGCCGGTGAAGCCGGGGCCCTCGTCGGCGTCGGGGTCGATGCCGTCCTCGGGGAGCCGCTTGTCGAGCTCCTTGGCGATGCCGGCCGACAGCGCGGAGGCGATCTTCGCGTTGTGCGCGTACCCGCCCCGGTAGGGCTCGGGCACCACGCCGCGCAGGCCGCGCCGCGGGTCGTAGACGGCGAAGACCAGCTCGTCCTCCCCGTAGCGGGCGATGAGCTGCCGGGCGATCAGGGCGAGCAGGTTGGTCTTCCCGCACTCGCTGTCGCCGAGGACCATCAGGTGCTGGTCCTGCTCGAAGAGGTCGAGGAGGACCGGCGCGAGGACGTCCTGGTCCACCCCGATGGGGATCCGGTACGGCTCGTCCTGCGCGGACGGCAGCCGCTCGGCGGGCAGCCGCGCGGGCAGGACCCGTACGGGCGAGGCGAGGTCGCCGTGCCAGGTGGCGCGGACGGTGCCCGCGGCTTCCTCCAGGGCGGCGGCGAGGTCGGTGGTCCCGGACCGGGAGTCGATCCGGGGCAGGGCGACCTGCGCGAACAGTTTGGCGTCGGTGAGGACCCGGCCCGCGTCGTCCGGAGAGATGGTCTCGGACAGCTTGCGGTCGATGGCCGAGTCGGAGGGGTCGCCGAGGCGCAGTTCGACGCGGCCGCCGAACAGGGACTGGTTGGCGATGCGGACGTCGTTCCAGCGGAGCATGCCCGCGACGACGTGGATGCCGTAGCCGCCGCCGCGCTTGAGGAGGTCGGTGACGGCGTCGTCGAGCTCGTCGAACTCCTCGCGCAGGGCCCCGTACCCGTCGACGATCAGGACGATGTCGGTGGAGGTGAGCTCCGGCAGCCCGCCCTGGGAGCGGAGCCGGCGCAGCTGGTCGACGGAGTCGATGGAGTGCTCGCGGAAGAGTTCCTCGCGGGCGGAGAGCATGCCCCGTACCTCGGCGACCGTGCGGGCGGCCCGTTCCCGGTCGGCGCGCCCGGCGATCCCGCCGACGTGGGGCAGCCCGGCGAGGGCGGCGAGGCCGCCTCCGGCGAGGTCGAGTCCGTAGACCGCGACCTCCTGCGGGGTGTGGGTGAGGGCGAGCGACAGTGCGAGGGTGCGCAGCAGGGTGGTCTTGCCGGACTGCGGGCCGCCGGTGACGGCGGTGTGGCCGCCGGCGACGGTGAGGTCCAGCTCCCAGGGGCCGCGCCACTGCCGGGCCGGGTCGTCGAGGACCCCGAGCGGGACGCGCAGGGGGCGGCGTTCGCCGGTGCCGAGGCGCAGGCCGCCCCCGGTGACGGAGAGGGGTCCGGCGGCGGCGTCGAGGGGGATCGCGTCGGGCAGCGGCGGCAGCCAGATCCGGCGGACGGGCGGGGCGGCTTCGGCGAGCTGGTCGACGATGACGGAGAGCACGCTGGGGCCGGTCTCGCGGACGGTGGCGGCTGGCTTCTCCTCGGCGTCCTCGGGCGGGGCGGCCGTGTCCCCGAGGGTGTTGAAGGTGGGGTAGGCGAGGGCGAGGGGGCCCTGCGCGTCGCCGTCGCGGTCGGCGGCCGGGCCGCGGTAGCGGCCGGAGACGTACCCGGCCTTGAAGCGGGTGTAGGTGGAGGTGTCCACCTTGAGGTAGCCGAAGCCGGGCAGCGGCGGCAGCATGAAGGCGTCGGTGGTGTCGAGGACGGTGCGCGATTCGTCGGCGGAGAAGGTGCGCAGGCCGAGCCGGTACGACAGGTAGGTGTCGAGGCCCTTGAGCTTGCCGCCCTCGATGCGCTGGCTGGACAGCAGCAGGTGCACGCCGATGGAGCGGCCGATGCGGCCGATCGACAGGAACAGGTCGATGAAGTCGGGTTTGGCGGTGAGGAGTTCACCGAACTCGTCGATGACGACGAACAGGTGGGGCAGCGGCTCCAGTTCGGGCTTCTCGGCGCGCAGGACGGCGTAGTGGCCGATGTCGGCGACGTTCCCGGCGGCCTTGAGGACCTGCTGGCGGCGCTTGACCTCGCCGGCGAGGCTGGTGTGGACGCGTTCGACGAGTCCGGCCTGGTTCTCCAGGTTGGTGATGACGCCGGCGACGTGCGGGAGCTTCTCGAAGGGGGCGAAGGTCGCGCCGCCCTTGTAGTCGACGAGGACCATGGCGAGGTCCTCGGGCGAGTGGGTGGCGACCAGCGCGAGGACGAGGGTGCGCAGCAGCTCGCTCTTGCCGGAGCCGGTGGCGCCGACGCACAGCCCGTGCGGGCCCATGCCGAGCTGCGAGGACTCCTTGAGGTCGAGCAGGACGGGGCCGTGGCGGTCGTCGATGCCGATGGGCACGCGCAGGAAGTCCCGTTCGCCGCGCGGCGCCCAGAGGCGGGCCACGTCGAGGGCGGCCGGGTCGGTGATGCCGAGGAGGCCCATGAAGTCGACGGGTCCGGAGACGGGGGTGCCCTCGGCGACGGACTCGGCGGACAGGCGCAGCGGGGCGAGCATCCGGGCGAGGCCCTCGGCGGTGGCGGGGGCGAGCGGGTCGCAGAGGCCCTCGGCGGTGGGGCCGTGCGGGGTGCGCAGGTCGCGGACGGTGACGCGGGAGCCGTCGACGGTGATCCGTATGGTCACCTCGTCGGGCTCGTGGACCTGTTCGGCGAGCAGGTGGAGCACGGTGGTGTTCATGTCGGACAGGCCCACCGCGGTGTCGGGGCGGGGCAGTTCGACGGCGTTCTCGCCGTACTCGTCGCTGACGACGAGGAGCCGGCCGGCGAGCCGCAGCGCGCCCTTGTCGGACAGGCCGCGGCGGACCTCGGCGGCGTAGGAGGCCCTGCGGCGCAGGTCCGGTCCGAGGACCTCGGCGAGCTGGGGCAGGCTGGGGGCGATCCGCCGGGCGGGGACCGGGCCGTCCAGTTCCTGCGGGTCGAGGACGTGGGGCAGCCACTTGGCCCAGTCCCAGTCCCCGGCGAGGCGCTCGCCGGGGACGCCGAGGGCGATCGCGACGTCGTCGGGGGCGTGCAGCACGGCGGTGTGGACGAGCAGGGCGCGGGCGACGCGCAGGACGCCTTCGCGGTCGCCGACGATGCTGACGTTCCCGGCCCGGTCGAGGGGGACGGTCAGCGGGAAGTCGCTGGCCCGCTGGAAGCGGGACATGAGGGCGCCGGCCTCGTTCAGCATGAACCGGTCGGGCGGGGTGAGCACGCCGCCGGCGCCGGGGGCGAGGCCGAGGTCCTGGACGGCGACGGCGCCGGTGCCCAGGCGGGGGCGCAGGAAGTCGGGGTCGGTGCGGCGCCGCTCCCACAGGCGGGCGGGGTCGCGCACGAGGTCGTAGAGGGCCTCCGGCGGCGGGTTGAGGCGGCGGGCCTCGTCCCGCAGCGCCTTTTCGCGGGCGCCGAGTTCCTCGCGCTGTTCCTCCAGGTATTCGAGGTAGCGCTCGCGCTGGGCGCGGCGGGTGCGCTGGGCCTTGCCGCGCTGGGACCAGAAGAGGGCGACGGCGCCGAGCAGGGCGAAGACGAGCACGATCGCACCGACGGCGGCGAACTGGCTGTTGCGGATCACGGTCATCATGACGACCGAGCCCATGACGCCGGCCATCGGCAGCAGTGCGGTGGCCGGGCTGCCGATCTTGCCTTCGGGGAGGTTGGGCGGGGCTTCGACGGTGCGGGGCGCGGCCGGGGCGGGGGGCAGGGTGCCCCGGGCGGGCCGGTGGACCAGCTGCTGCGTCACCGGGCGGCGCCGGTTGCCGGGAGCGCGACGGCGCGCTGGAGGACTTCGGCGGCCAGCCGGACGGCCGCCAGCCGGGTTTCGGCGCCGAGGAGTTCGGTGCGGACGGCGCCGCCGGAGGCGAGGTGGCGGTCGTAGGGCAGTACGACGACCCCGGCGCCCGTGGCCCGTAGTTCCCCGGCGGCCTTGGTGAGGTCGACGGCGGGGTGCGGGGCCTGGGAGGTGAGCACGACGACGGTGCGGGGCAGGACGGGCACGGGCAGGGAGCCGAGCCAGTCGAGGACGGCGTGGGTGGAGACCAGGCCCTCGGCGGTCGCGGGGGTGGTGAGGACGCGGGCGTGCGCGGTGTCGAGGGCGGTACGGGCCACCTCGCCGGGCAGGGTCTCACAGTCGACGACGGTGACCCCGAAGTAGCGGCGCAGCGCGACCATGACGGTCCGGTAGGTGGCGACGTCGACCTGGGCTCCGATGCGGCCCTGGCTGCCGGGCAGCAGCCAGCCGCCGTCGGCGAGGGGCACGAGGTAGCCGGTGACGTCCGTGAGCTGCATGGAGGGGCGGACGATCTGGGCGAGGTCGCCGCATGTCCAGCGCAGGGACTGGACGCCGAGCCGGACCGGGAGGGTGCCGAGGGCGGCGTCGGCCTCCAGCGTGAGCACCGGGTCGTGGCGGAAGTGGTTGTAGGTGCGGCTGAGCAGGGCGGTGACGGTGGTCTTGCCGGAGCCGCCGCGGATGCTGGTGACGACGATGTGGCGGCCCGTGGTGACGGGCTGTTGCACCTGGGTGGCCAGCTCCGTCTCGGCGGCGACGGCCCGGGCCACGGAGGAGCCGAGGGCGCCGCGCAGGGTGCGCAGGGTGCGGCGCACCAGGGGGTCGCCGTGGCGGGGGCGGCCGGCGGGGGCCCCGGACCCGGCGACCGGGACGGTCTCGGGGGCGGCGCGGGGCGCTGCGGGGCGGGGGGCGGGGGTGGGGTGCTGGGGGTGCTGGGGGTGCTGCTGGGGCTGGTGCGGCTGTGGTTGCTGTTGTGACTGCTGCTGCTGTGGTTGCTGCTGCTGTGACTGCTGCGGGGGTACGGAGGCGGCCACGGGGGTCCCGGTCAGCTCGCCCAGGACCCCGGCCTGCCAGTCGTCGCGCTGGTTCATGTCTGCCATGTCTGAGAAGCAACCCTTAAGCGAAGGTGCCGAGCAGCCGCCCGTACACGCCGAACACCCCGATGAGCAGCGGGAACAGCACGATGACGCCGACGGACTCGGCGGTGTCACCGATCCGCCGCAGCCTGACCCGTACGTGCTCGGGCGGCTGTACGGCCAGCACCCCGAGCGCCACCAGCGCGAAGCCCAGCAGCGCCGCGAGCGGCCCGGCCGCACCGGCCCGTCCGGCCCACACCAGCAGCGCGGCCACGGTCACCGCCGCGCCCGCCAGCAGCAGCGCCACCACCTCCGCGACGAGCGGGAAGGCCCGCGCGCGCAGCCACAGTACGGCGGCGACGGCCGACGCCAGACAGACCGTCCAGACGTCGGGTTCCCGCAGTGCGAGCACCCCGGCCGCGCCCGCCGAGACGGCGGTGGCGAGGGTGGCCAGCACCAGGCCCCGGTGGGTGGCGCCGAGGGCCGTCGCGACCTTGTACCGGCTGACCGAGGCCCCGCGGGCCCGCTGGTCGTCCAGTCCGGTCAGACCGGCCGCGGCCAGCGCGAGGCGCGGCAGCAGACCGAGCAGCACCACCGAGGCCACGGCGAGGACGGCACCCGTACGGGCACCCGCGCCGCCCTGGAACAGGGCCACGCCCTCCCAGAGCACGGTCAGGCCGAGGACGGCGGCCGCTCCGACGAACCCGCCCCGTCCGAGCGGCGTGAACCACCCGAGCAGCGCGAGCCCCACGGCCAGCGCACCCGCCACGGCGGCGAGCCGCCCCATGGCACCCCAGTGCTGCGCGTCGCACAGGGTCCACGCCCCGAGCACCCCGGCCGCACCGGCCGTCGCCAGCAGCGCCGCCGCCATCCCGGACCGCTTCAGCCGCCCGGACAGCGCCCCGACGACCGCGCAGACCCCGGCGGCCGCGAGCAGCGCCCCGGCCACCGCGCCCGGCGCGAACTCCCGCCGGGCGAACCACCCGGCGAGCAGCACCCAGCCGACCAGCCCGGCCCCGGCGGTGACCCGCCGCGCCGACGGCCGCCAGCGCCAGGCCCTTACGTCGAGGTCCTCGGCCGCCTCGTCGGTGACGTCGTGCACCACGGGCGCGGACGGCGAGTCCTGTACCCGGACCAGCCGCAGCACGGCTCCGTCGGAGATGCCCGCGTCCGCGAGGCAGGTGTCGTGTTCGAGTACCGATCCGTCGCCGGTCACCAGGTGACGCAGCATCGGCTGCGCCGCCACCCGGTCGTCCAGCAGTCGTATGACGTCGGGCAGCAGCCGCCCGACGGGCTCCTGGGAGGGCAGTACGAGATCCATCCGCCGCCGCTCACCGACCAGGGTGACCCGGCTGAGTGCCGTACCGCTCGTTGCCCCCGTGCTCACCACGCGTTCGAACCTATCACCGAGTACTGACCTGACCCGGCGTACCGGACTTGCCGATGAGCCGGTGCGAGATGAACGACCAGCCGACGCAGCCGGCGCACAGCACGGCCGCGATGACCAGCCCGGCCACGGCCTTGCCGATCCGCTCGTCGGCGACCCGCCGCCCGCGCTGGGCCCCGAACAGCACGGCGTCCCGCATGCGCCGCCGTCGTACCGCGACCGATTCGAGCAGCTGGCTGTCGTAGTCCTGTGCCGCCATGGCGGTCCCCCTTCCTGTCGGCCCCGACGCTAGTACGCCCCCGGCCCCGCGGGAAACCGCCCGCCGCCCGGACGCCCGGCCGCGAAGATCCCCGAACGGCGGTCCGGGGTTCCGCCGGCACTAGGCTCCCGTGACCCCACCCGCCCGGACCCTCCGACGGGTTCGGCCCCGACCCGATGGACGGCACGTGATCGACCCCGACGACCCCGACCGGCACTTCAAGAACTTCGTGTACACCCACCTCGAACTGGAGCGGGGTTACGACACCGACTGGGACATGCGCGGCACCCTGCACTCCTACGCTCCCTCGCACGCGGAGGCCGTCCGGCGCGGCTTCGACGACTTCCTGCGCGAAGGCCGCGGCGTGGACGCGTACGAGCGCCTGACCAACATCGAGTTCCCGGACGCGGAAACCCTGCACGCCTACCTCCGCGCCCTGTACGCCTACCTCTTCACCGGCACCGGCGACCGGGCCCCGATGCCGCCCGGATGACGGGCCGCTCCAGCGGCCGGGATGCGGTAGCCGTGAGCGTCCCGGTTCCGGCGCGGGCCCCTCGCGTCAATCCTGCTGTCCGAGCCACCAGCCGGGCTCCACGACCCGTACGTCCGCACCGCGGTCGCGGAGCCACTTCTCCAGGTCCACCCCGGCCAGCTCGGTCCGCTGCCCGTCCTCCGACAGGAGCTGCGCGGGCCCGTAGACCGAACCGGTCATGCCCGAGACCACGGTGGTGTGGTCCAGCACCACCTCGAAGAGGTTCTCCTCGAAGACCGCGTCGGTGAGGTCCGCCCCGCGGAGGTCGACCTTCTGGAGGGAGGCCCCCATGAACCGCGTGCCCCGGCAGCGGGCGTGCGAGGCGTCCACCCCGTACACCGACGCCCTGACGAGGTTCGCCCCGTCGAGGACGGTTCCGCGCAGCACGGCGTCGTCGAGGTTCGCCCGCAGGAACGAGGCGCCCGTCGCGTCGGCCCCCGTGAGATCGGCCCGCTCCAGGTCGGCCCGGTAGAACTCGGCACCGGCCAGGCGCGCGTCGACGAGCCGGGTGTCGGTGAACCACGAATCGGAGAAGTCCGCCCCCGACACGTCGGCCCCGCCGAGGTCCAGACCGATGACGTCGAGCCCGCCGGTGTCTTCGTCGAGCCATTCGCGCAGCCGCTCGGCGGCCTCCGCGTCGGCCGGCATGACGGGTGGGCGCCACCCTCTACGGGTACCAGATGACATCATTCTCCCAGCCGTTCCTTTCGATGATGCCCCGAATGTCATCAATTGCGGCCTGGTCCGCATTACGCATGTCGAGGATCACGATGCGCTTCCGTGTTTCGATCTGTCCTCGCACCTTGTCTTCCCACTTGGCGGAGTCCCGGACGGAATCGTAGGCACCTGGCCAGGGACCGTTCTTGTTGCGGATGTTGTTGAACGGCGGGTAGTCCGAGTGGACGCCCTTGATGTCGTAGTAGCGACCGGTGGTCTCCGAGTAGAACTCACCCAGGTCGGCCTTGTGGGGACGGGCGATGTCGTCCGGGAGCCGGCCGCTCTCCCGCAGGTCCAGGCCCACCCTCGCCTCGTCCATAGAACTCTCGTTGATGCCGCCGTTCTTGTCCGGGTCGCGCTGGAGCTGGTCGAAGTCGTCCGCGTTGCGTCCCGCGACCTCGTCGAGGTGGCCCCAGTGCGCGGCCTTCTCTTCGGCGGTGAAGGCCTGCGCCGGCTCGTTCGGCCGTTCCGGCGTCGCGCCGGTCGGCGGCTCGTCCGCCTTCGGTGCTTCGGGCTCCCCGGGAGAGCCTCCGCCGTCGCCCTGGCGCGGAACGCCCGGGCCGTCGCCGTGGCCGCCGCCGTGGCCACCGCCGCCGGTGGCCGGGCCGTCGCCGTTACCGCCCGTGGACGGGGTGTCCGTGTGGGTGCCGCCGCCCGTGGGGGTGGTGTCGGTGCGGGTGCCGGCGCCCGTGGGGTTCGTGGGGTCGGTGTGGCTGTTGCGGGCCGTGTTGTCCGCCACTCCGCCCGGGGTGTGGGTGGCCGCGCCGCCGGGGGCATGGGCGGCGTTGTCGGCCGTGCCGGCCACCGAGTGGGCCGGGGCGCCGACCGGGACCGGCTCGCGGGCCGGGGTCTCGGCCAGGGGGTGGTCCGGGCCCTTCGGGACCGAGGTGAGGTCCTGCTTGGGGGCGCCCGTGTGGTCCAGCAGCTGGTTGGTGGTCTTGTCGTAGTACTGCGGCCGGCCCAGGGAGTCGTCGGGAAGGCGGACCGTGTCGTCCGGGTGCGGGAAGGTGATGCCGGGGGCGTCGGCCTTCGGGAGGTCCTTCCACACCACGTCGTCGATCTTCGGGAAGGCCCCGTCGACCTTGCCGAGGTTCGTGAACAGGTCGCCGATCTTCAGCTTCGCCAGGGACCCGGCCTTGCCGATGTACGTGATCGGGTCGATCAGCCTGCCGGCCTTGCCCGCCGCGCCGATGACCTTCGCCACCGCGCCCGTCTTGGCCACCGCGCCCGCGCCGCCCGTGAACACGGTCGTCACGACGTTGAAGGTGACCGCTCCGGCCGCCCGGGCCGGGTTCTTGCCCCACTCGTCCCACGCGACCAGCGCCTTGCCGGTCTCCTTCATGGCGGTACGCGAATCCCGCAGCCAGCCCGGCAGGTCCTTCTCGTCGGCCGTCCAGAACGCGACGTTCGCCCCGGGGATGGCCGTGATCACCAGGCCGGTCGCCAGCTTCGCGAGGCCCGTCCAGGCCTGGCCCATCGCGTCGAGACCGCCGAAGCCGACGAGCGTGCCGAGGCCCTTGAGCGTGCCCCAGATGCCGTCGACGATGATGCCGTCCCACACGAAGGACTTGACCCAGTACCCGACCTCCCACGCCCGGTGGGTCTCCTCCAGCTGCGAACCCCACGGCAGGTCCTGGACCTTGTTCAGGTCCTCCGCCTTGTAGCCGTACATGTTCGCGCCGTGCGAGCCGTCGTCCGCCACGAGCGGCGGCGCGCAGTACAGGGCCCGGATCTTGTTGGCGCAGGTCCGCTCGGCGGCCCAGAACGCCTCGGCCGCCGCGTTGACGTCGTGGATCAGATCGTTGTTCTCGTCGATCTTGTCCCCGTCGTCCTTCCAGTGCTCGTCCCCGCTGATCTTGCTCGTGAAGGCCGTCGCCTTCATCTGGAGCTCCTTCAGCCGCGCCACGATCGGCCGCGCCTCGGTGACGTACTCGCCCAGCGCCTTCGCCGCCGACTCCAGCTGGTCCGCGAAGAAGTCACTGTCCGTCTTGACCGGCTTCGTCGTCGCGAACAGCTTCGCCGCCTCCGGCGCCGAGTAGAACGCCGACAGCCCCTGGAACTCGGAATCCACGTTCGACCCCGCGTCACGGAACGTGCCCGCCGCCGTCGTCAGCTTCGCCTTGTCCAGCTCCAGCGACTCCAAGTTGCCGGTGAACTGCGGGATCGTGCAGGGGTTGATCGGAACGTGGTCCGTCACTTCTTGCCAGCCCCCGGCAGGTCGATCTTCGGCTCCTTCAGCGCCTCGGCCTGGGCGTTGGCGGCCTGGTCCAGATTGCCCTGCACGTAAGCCGTCGTCGCCGCGATCGCCCCGTTGACCGAGGCCGTCGTACGGGCTCCGATGAACGCGAGACGCTGGTCGTGGGCGTCCATGAGTCCGCCCAGAGCGGCCGCGATCGGGCCCATGCCGCCGCCCTCACCGGCGGTGGAACCGCCCTCGGTGATGGTCCCCGCGTGCTTCGCCGCGTCCGGCAGGGCCGTCTGCAGCGACTTGCCCGCCTTCTCGAAGCCACCGGCAGCGGTGACCGTCTTGTTCACGACCCCTTGTACGCCGGACGGTTTGATGTCCCAGTCCATGACCTGCCCCCGTTTCCCCGAATGGCCCGCGCCCGTGTCCGCGCCGAGGCGGTCAGCCGATCCCGTCCACGGCCGCCTTGGCCTTCTGGAGCGTCGCCTGCGCCGTCGCGTCGTTCTGGTCCAGCGTCGTGCGCACCAGGCGGATGATGTTGCGCACCTCGTTCGCCGCCTTGTTCCAGCGGGCTTCCTTGCCGTGGTACTCGTCCGAGACGCCGTCGGCCGTGAACTCGGCCATCGCCGCCTTGACCGCCGTCTCACGGTCGCCGAGCACCCGCTCCAGCTGGCCGATGATCCCGCCGAGACCGCCCTGCACCTCGACGGACGCACCGGTGTCGTACGAAGTACGGTCCTGGTTCTGTGCCATGTCCTTCGGTCCCCCGGGTCTCAGCGCGCGCCGAAGCGAGCGGCGTCGAAGTTCGCGGTGCCCATGTTCTGGTGGGCGTTGTCCTGCTGCTCGGTGGCACCCGAGGTGAACGAGGTGTCCATTCCGGCCTGACCGCCGAGGATCGCCCGCAGCGAGGCGTTCAGTTCCGTCGTGATCGCGTCCGAACGCCGCTTGAACGAGTCGAAGGCGACCTTGCCGGGTCCGTGGAACTTGCCCTCCAGCGGGTCGGCGGCGGCGATCAGCAGCTTGATCAGCGTGCCCAGGTCGTCGCTGGATCCCGTCGTGGCCTTGCCCAGATCGGACAGCGTCGTGCTGCCCATGTCGAACTTCATCCACCCACCCCTGACGTGTCGTTCCGTCACCTGCGTGTGTCCCTGTCTACCCAAGGGACGTTGCGAACACAAACACGGTTTCATCCGGCCGGTGCCTCTGGCCGAAAATCAACCCCGGCCGAATCCCGCCCCTCCCGCGCGCCCTCGACACCCCTCGTGTGCGAGCCACAGCGGTACGTGTACCCGCGGCCCGTCAGGTCATCCAGCGGTCGGGCCGCGCCGCCGCGCGCGAGGTTCGGGACCGGGCCGCCTGCGCGTCGAGCAGGACGGAGGCCTCCGCGGCGGGGCGCAGCCGGGCGGTGACGGTGCCGTTCGCGCCGGTGTCCACGTGCAGGTCGGCCACCCCGCGGGCCCGTTCCCAGGGCCCCTGGGAGCGGCGCACGCTCTGGACCTTCGCATGCGGAACGATCTCCGTACGACGGCACAGGCGTCCGCGCCGGGCCGCGAAGAGCTCCGCCGAGACGGCCAGCCCGTACCCCTTCCACCACACCGGCACCACCCAGCGCGAGCCCGCGCGCGGGGAGGGGCTGAAGACCAGGGCCCCCAGGTCAGCGCCCGGCAGCACCCGGGCGATCACAGCGTGGGCGGCCGCGCGGGTGGCCACGGGGACCAGCAGCCCGTTCTTGGAGCCGGCCACCTCCAGCTCCACCCGGACCCAGCCGCGCCGCCGCCACAGCAGCGGTTCCACGACGCGTACGGTCTGCACGCGACCCGGCGGGACGGTCTCGTGGGCGCGGTCCAAGAGCCCGTGGTCGAGGCGCAGCCCGTCGGGGGACTCGGCGACCGTCCAGTCGTACTCGGTGAGGAAGCGGCCGACGCTGCCCGCCCAGACCGCGCCCACCATCGGGATCAGGGTGGCCACGGCCGCCCAGAGGTTCTCGCTGAACCACCACACGGCCGCCGGGCCGACGAGCCCGCCGACGAGCGCGGCCCACACGTCGAGGCTCAGCAGCATGGAGACGACCAGGTCCGCGACCGGGACCCGGAGCAGCCCCCGTTCGGGGGCCTCACCGAGCGAGACGGCCTCGTCGGGGGCGAATCCGGCGGCCCGGGCGAGCAGTTCGGCCCGCAGGGCGACGGCGTCGGCCTCGCCGAGGAAGGCCAGCTCGTCCTTGTCCTCGGTGCCGATGACGTCGAGCCGGAGTTTCGCGACGCCGGCGACGCGGGCCAGCAGCGGGCGCGTGACGTCGATGGCCTGGATGCGGTCGAGGCGGATGTGGGCGGTGCGGCGGAAGAAGAGGCCGGTGCGGATGCGCAGCTCGGTGTCGGTGACGGAGTAGTGGGTGAACCACCAGCTGAGGAACCCGTACAGGCCGAAGACGAGGACGAGCGCGGCCAGCCCCAGGACGCGCAGGCCCTGGGAGAGGCCGGTCACCCACTCCTGGGCCCGCTGGCCCTGCTGGGCGACGACGCCGACCGTCGCGGCGATCGGCACCCACGCGCGGCGCAGCGGGGTGAGGAGGTGCAGCCGCCGCTCGACGGCCGTGCCCGGTCCCCCGCCCCCGGACGCCTTCGCCGGGCCTGCCGGGTCCGCCCGGTCCGCCCGGTCCGCCGGGTCCGCCTCGTCCGCCGGGCCCGCCGACGCGCTCACAGCCCCGCCGACCTTGCCTCGCCGAGCTCCGTCAGCCGGTCGCGCAGCCGCTCCGCCTCGGCCGGGTCCAGCCCGGGGATCTTGGCGTCACTCGCCGCGGCGGCCGTGTGCAGCTGTACGGAGGCCAGTCCGAAGCGCCGCTCCAGCGGCCCCGAGGTCACCTCGACCAGTTGCATCCGCCCGTAGGGGACCACGGTCTGCTCCCGCCACAGCACGCCCCGGCTGATCAGCAGGTCGTCGGCCCGCTCGGCGTACCGCCAGGACCGCCAGTTCCGCCCGAGCATCACCCACCCCCAGGCCAGTACCGCGAGCCAGACCGCCGCGAGGAGGGCCCAGGCGGGCCCGGCGAACAGGCCCAGCAGCAGCCCCGTCGCCACGGCCGGGAGCAGCGTCCAGATCACCAGCAGCAGCCGCCTCAGGGTCAGGAGCCCGCCCGGCAGTCCCACCCATTCGGGCGGCGCCGTCTCACCCTGCGTCCCGGTTTCCATGCCCCCAGCGTAGGGCTGAGACAATGCCGCCATGACGGAGACGACGGTCGGCATCGGCGGAGCGGCGGAGAGCACCGACATGGTGCTCAACATCGGACCGCAGCACCCTTCCACCCACGGTGTGCTGCGCCTGCGGCTCGTCCTGGACGGCGAGCGGATCGTCAGCGCCGAGCCCGTCGTCGGCTACATGCACCGGGGTGCCGAGAAGCTCTTCGAGGCCCGCGACTACCGCCAGATCGTGATGCTCGCGAACCGCCACGACTGGCTGTCCGCGTTCTCCAACGAGCTCGGCGTGGTCATGGCGGTCGAGCGGATGCTCGGCATGGAGGTCCCCGAGCGCGCCGTGTGGATGCGTACGCTCCTCGCCGAGCTGAACCGGGTACTGAACCACCTGATGTTCCTCGGGTCGTACCCGCTCGAACTGGGCGGGATCACCCCGATCTTCCACGCGTTCCGGGAGCGCGAGGAGCTCCAGGCCGTGATGGAGGAGATCTCCGGCGGCCGCATGCACTACATGTTCAACCGCGTCGGCGGCCTGAAGGAGGACCTGCCGGCCGGCTGGCTCGGCCGGGCCCGCGCCGCCATCGCCGACGTCCGGACCCGGATGGACGTCTACGACAAGCTCGTCCACGGCAACGAGATCTTCCGCGGCCGCACGCGCGGCGTCGGCGTCCTGTCCGCCGAGGCGGTGCACGCGTACGGGGTGTCCGGACCCATCGCCCGCGCCTCCGGGGTCGACTTCGACCTGCGCCGCGACGAGCCCTACCTGGCGTACGGCGAACTCCAGGACGTCCTGAAGGTGGTCACCCGCTCCGAGGGCGACTGCCTGGCCCGCTTCGAGGTGCTGCTCGACCAGACGCACAACGCCCTCGACCTGGCGGCGGCCTGCCTGGACCGGATGGCCGAGCTGCCGCCGGGGCCGATCAACCAGCGGCTGCCGAAGGTCCTGAAGGCGCCGGAGGGCAGCACGTACGCCTGGACGGAGAACCCGCTCGGCATCAACGGCTACTACCTGGTCTCGAAGGGCGAGAAGACCCCGTACCGGCTGAAGCTGCGCAGCGCCTCCTACAACAACATCCAGGCCCTGGCCGTCCTGCTGCCCGGGCAGCTCGTCGCGGACATGGTGTCGATCCTCGGCTCGCTGTTCTTCGTCGTGGGCGACATCGACAAGTAGCGCGGACCGGCACGCGGCGCCGACCGGCGAATACCTCGTGACCCCGCGGGATCCGCGTCCTATCGTGCGGGAATGACCTCTGGCATACGCGCCGGCTACTTGCGGCGACTCGGCATCTCCGACCCCGGCAGCCCCTCCGCGGAGGGGCTGTTCGCGCTCCAGCGCGCGCACCTGGAACGCGTCCCGTACGAGAACCTCGACATCCAGGCCGGCCGGCCGCCCGGCATCGACCCCGAGCTGTCGGCCCGCCGCATCGAGGCCGGGCGCGGCGGCTACTGCTTCCACCTCAACGGCGCCTTCGCACTGCTCCTGGAGACCCTCGGGTACGAGGTGACCCGCCACCGCGGGGGCGTCCTGCACCGGGCCGAGGCCCACCGGCGCGACGTCAGCGGCGACCACCTCGCGCTGACCGTACGGGTCGACGGGCAGGAGTACTTCGTCGAGACCGGGCTCGGCGACGGACCGTACGAGCCGCTTCCGCTGCGGGCCGGGGAGCACCGGCAGGGCGGTTTCACGTACCGCCTGGAGGAGTCGGCGCCGGGTGCGGAACCGGGCTGGACCTACCTCAACGACGGGGGTCCGGCACCGGTGATGAACTTCCACACGGCCCCGGCGGTGACCGCCGACTTCGAGGCCGAGCACACCCGCCTGTCGACGTCGCCGGACTCCGGCTTCGTCCGCACCTGCGCCCTGCTGCGGCGCGACGCGCACGGCGTCGACGCGCTGCGCGGACGGGTCCTGACCCGGACCGAGCCGGGCAAGCCGGACTCCGAGCGGGAACTGACCACCTCCGGCGAGTTCTTCGACGTCGTCGCCTCCGTCTTCGGGCGGGAGCTGGACGACTTCACCCCGGCGGACCGGGAGGCGCTGTGGGCCCGCGTGAGCCTGGCGCACGAGGCGTGGCTGGCCGGGCGCCAGGGCTGAACCCCCGCGGCGGCGGGCGGGGCCGGGTCCGGCGGGCGGGAGGGCGCGGCCGGCGGGAGGGCGCGGCCGGCGGCCGGCGGTTCCGTTGTCGGCCCGGCAGGGCAGACTGGGGGTATGTCCCACTCCCCCCGGCGGGCCTGCCCCGCCTGCGGCCGCGACTGCGCCGTGACGGCCGGCCGGATCGCCCGCCACGATCCTCCCGCCGGCCGGGACCGGGCCGGTCTGGTGTCCTGCCCCGGATCCCGCGCCCGCGTGGTGCTCGGCGCCTCGGCCCCGACCCTGGACGGGTTCGCCCTGGGCCCGCTGCCGGGCCAGCTGCCGCTGTTCTGAGGGAAGTTGGGGGCACCGGATACGGGGGTTGTCCCCCGGCCGCCCCGGGGGAGGACGGGATGTCCAGGAGTCCGCGCCGCCCCTAGCGTTCGGGGCATGACGACGACGCACCCGACCCCCCGGACCGGCAAGCAGTGGCTGCGGCGCGGCGCCGCGGCCGTGGCCCTCGCTGCCGTACTCGGCGGCATCGCCGCCCCGGCCGCCCTCGCCGCGCCCGCCACCACGGGCGCCACGACCGCGGGCGCGGCCGCCTCCGCCCGGGGCGCTCTGATCTCCGTGGCCCCGCTCGCCACCCTCGGACGCGACCAGGTCGCCGCCGAGCTCACCGCCTTCGGCATGGACGCCGGCACCGTCCGCCACGGCATCAGCGCCTACCGGCTCACCTACGCCACCGTCGACCCCCGGGGCCGCCCCACCACGGCCACCGGTCTGCTCGTCCTGCCGCGCGGCGGCCCGCACCGCCTCGACCTGGTCTCCGACACCCACGGCACGGTCCCGACCCGCGACGACGCCCCGTCCGGCGGCGCCGGGTACAACCGGATCACCCCGTACCTGCACGCCTCCGCGGGCCGCGCCGTCGCCGCCCCGGACTACCTGGGCCTGGGCGGCGGGCCCGGCAGCCACCCGTACATGGACACCCGCTCCTCCGTCACCGCCTCCGTGGACATGCTGAAGGCCTCGCGCGCCGCCGCCGAGCAGCTCGGCCGTCCCCTCACCCGCGACGTGTACGCCACCGGCTTCTCCCAGGGCGGCCAGGTGGCGATGGCGTTGGGCCGCGAACTCTCCCGCGGCCGCGACGGCTTCCGGCTGCGGGCACTCGCCCCGATGGCCGGACCGCACGACCTGACGGGCACCGAGTTCCCGGGCATCACCGACGGCCGCGTCGCCCCGGCCAGCGCCGTCTTCTACCTCTCCTACTTCCTCACCGCGCAGAACCGGCTCCACCCGCTGTACGGGGACCCCGCCGAGGTGTTCCGCGCACCGTACGCGCAGACCGTGGAGGGGCTGTTCGACGGGAACCACCGGCCGGAGGAGATCGTCGGGGCGCTGCCCGCGACCCCGCAGGAGCTGCTCACCCCGGAATGGGCCGAGAAGGTCCGGAGCCCGCGCGGGACCCTGCGCGCGGTCATCGAAGCCAACGACGGCTTCTGCGACTGGAAGCCCGCCGTGCCCGTACGCCTCTACGCGGGCTCCGGCGACACCGACGTGCCGATCGCCAACGCCCGGTCCTGCGCGGCGGACCTGGCCCGCCACGGCGTCCGGGCGAAGGTCGTCGACCAGGGGGCGGACGCCGACCACACCGCCACGGCGGTCCGCTCGGCCCCGCAGGCCGTCCGCTGGTTCGACTCGGTCCGCCGGAGCCCGTCGGGCGGATAGCCCCTGCGGCCTAGGAGATCGCCGTGCGCAGCCGGCCCACGTTGATGGGCTCGGTCTCGTCGTGGGCGGTCAGGTCGATGACCTGGCCCACCGCCCGCTGCTCGGGGGTGACCGGCTTGAACTCCGGGCCGGTGTCGGGGCGTACGGACTCCGCCTTGTGCACGGCGAGGGCCTCGGCTCCGACCACGTCGGCCAGGTCCTCGTTCTGCACGGACTCGATCACGGCGCGGGCCTGCGCGGCGGTCTTGGTGCCGAAGAAGTCGAAGCCGCCCTCGACGCGCGAGGCGGAGCGGCGCGCGGCCGAGTACGGGGCGACGGTCGCGGCCGGCCGGCGCGCCGGAAGCGGGACCGACGGGGTGGCGGCCGCACGGGCGTGGGCGTCGGCGACCGGGGCGGCGGGGGGTGCGGCGGCGGGTGCGGCGGCGGGCTGCTCCGCGGCGGCCGCGGCGGCCTCCGCCCGGCGGGCCAGGGCCGTCATCGCCGCGTGGGCGCGGGCGTAGCCGACCGGGGTGGGCGCGCCGCTGCCGGTGCGTTCCTCGGACACCGCGGGCAGTTCCCTGGGCCCGGCGGCCGGGGCGGCGGCTTCGAGCGCCAGCAGCCGGCGCTTCTCCAGGGCGGTGGCGCGCTCGGTCTCGGCGGTCGCGTACCGGCGCAGCAGCGCGGCGTGCTCGCCGCGCAGGCCCGCCAGTTCGACGCGCTTGGCGCGCAGTTTCGTGTCGAGCTTGGCGCGCAGGACGCGCGCCTCCTCCAGGTCGGATTCGAGCTCGGCTATCCGCTCTTCCGTCTTCCACTCGTCCTTGACCCGTTCCCGGGCCAGTTCCGCGACCCGGCGGCCGGCCGACCGGTCCCAGGAGCGCATGAGGACGGCGCCGCCCACGCCCGCGGCCGCGGTGAGGGCCACGAGCAGGCGTAGCGCGAGCGGTTCCGCGAGGAGCCAGGCCGCGCCGGCGCTGGCGACGGAAACCCCGGCGACGGCCGTCGGCGTGAGAAGTCGGTGCAGGGGCTCGGGATTGCGGTGGCGTCCACGGGGCATGGCCTGAAATTTACAGGGCGTGGGCGGCGCGTGGGATACCCGCCCGGCAAACTCTTGCCGGGCGGTTGCCCCACAATTTCCCATCAACCAGGTTCTTGTTACTTCTTGAGAAGGCCCTTCGACTCCAGATAGGCCTTCGCGACGTCCGCCGGCTTGGCGCGCTCCGCGTCGACCTTCCGGTTCAGCTCGACGAGGTCGGCCGTGGTGAGCACCTTCGTGATCTTGCCGAGGGCCTCCGCGACCTCCGGGGCCCCGGCGTCCTTGGCGTTGACCACCGGCAGCACGTTGTCGGCGTTCTGGAGCTTCTTGTCGTCCTCCAGCAGGACCAGGCCGTAGCCGTCGAGGGTGGCGTCGGTGGTCGTGGTCAGCACCAGCTGGTCGACGCCGTCCTTGACGGCCTGCTTGGCCTGCGGGGTGCCGACGCCCTTGGGGTCGACGCCCGAAACGGCGATTCCGTACGTCTTCTCCAACCCCGGTGCGCAGAACGGCCGGACGGCGCATTCGTCACCGGCGGCGATCTTCACCTTGAGGCCGGACTTGCCGAGATCGGAAAGGGTCTTGAGGTTGTTCTTCTGGGCGAATTCCTTGGTCACCGCGAAGGCGTTCTGGTCGACGGCCTCACCGGCCGGCAGGGCCTTGAGGCCCAGCGGCGCCGCGAGCTTCTCCAGGGCCGCCACCGTGGCGGCCGCGTCGCTGGAGGCGACCGGCTTGTCCTTCGGCGCGTCCGGTCCGTTGACCTTGGCGTTCAGGAACTCCGCGAGGGTGGCCGCGTACTCGGGGACGACGTCGATCTCGCCCTTCTCCAGCGACGGCTCGTACAGCTCGCGGTTGTTGACCGTGGTGATGGAGGTGCCGTAGCCCGCGTCCTTCAGGACCTGCGCGTACAGCTCCGCCAGCACGTTGGACTCGGTGAACCCGGCCGCGCCGATGACCAGCTTCCCCTTGGCCCCGCCGGCGGAGGAGGACGCATCGGCGGAGGACCCGCCGTCCTTGGTCTTCTCCAGGCTGTCGCCGCCGCACGCGGCGAGCGACACGGTCAGGGCCACCGCGCCCAGGGTCGCGCCGAGGATGCGCGTGGACTTGCTCATCAAAGCTCCTTCAGGGAAAACGGTCGGACGGAAACGGGGTACGGCCGCCGTCGCGCGGCGGACCGGCTCGGCCGCTCAGCGCGACGGCGCCGGACGGCGCAGCAGCAGGCGGTCCGCGGCCACCAGCGCGCCCTCCACCAGCAGGGCCAGCAGGGCGACCAGCACCGCCCCGGCGACGACCTGCGCCGTGTTGTACGTGTTGAAGCCGGCGGTGATGATCCTGCCCAGGCCGCCCTGCCCGACCATCGCGGCGATCGTGGCGGTGGCGATGACCTGGACGGCGCCCGAGCGCAGGCCCGTCATCACCAGGTCGCGGGCGAGCGGCAGTTCCACCCGCAGGAACAGCTGGCGGCCGGACATGCCCATGCCCCGGGCGGCCTCGACCACCGACCGGTCCACCTCGCGCATGCCCACGTAGGCGTTGGTCAGCAGCGGGGGGATCGCGAAGAGGACGAGCGCGACGACGGTCGGGAGGTAACCGGCACTGCGCAGCGGCGACACCATGAACAGGGCCAGCACCGCGAAGACCGGGACGGCCCGGCCGGCGTTGGAGACGTTCACCGCGAGGGCGCCGCCCTTGCCGAGGTGGCCGAGCCACAGGCCGATCGGCAGGGCCACCGCGCAGGCGATGGCCAGGGCGATCCCGCTGACGTAGACGTGCTCGCCGAGCCGGTGCCAGACGCCGTTCTCCCCGGACCAGTTGGCGCCGTTCGCCAGCCAGTCCCAGGCCCCTTCCAGCACGCCCACGGCCTCAGGCCCCCTTCAGGGATCCGGCCGCCCGGGCGGACCGGCCGCCACGGGCGGTGCGCTCGCGGCGGTCCGTACGGGTCCACGGCGTCAGCAGCCGCTGCACGCCGAGCAGCAGCAGGTCGGCGACCAGCGCCAGCAGGACGCACAGCACCGAGGCGGTGAGCACCTGCGCCTTGAAGGAACTGTTCACGGCGGGGGCGATCAGGTTGCCGAGGCCGCCCTTGCCGACGATCGAGCCGACGGTGGTCAGGGCCACGGTCGACACGGTGGCGATCCGCACCCCGGCGAGCAGGGCGGGCAGCGCCAGCGGCAGTTCGACCTGCCACAGCAGCCGCCGGGGGCCGTAGCCCATCCCGCGCGCGGCCTCCCGCACCTCCTCGGGGACGGCTTCCAGGCCGGCCAGCACGTTGCGGACGAGGATGGTCAGCGAGTACAGCACCAGGCCGGTCACCACGAGCGCCGCCGAGAGCCCGAAGAGCGGCAGCAGCAGCGAGAACATGGCGAGGGAGGGGACCGTGTAGAGCAGGGTGGTCAGGCCGAGCACGGGAGCCGCCCAGTGGCGGCCGCGGCGGGCGAGCAGCGCCAGCGGCACGGACACGGCCACGCCGATCAGCACCGAGGCGGCGGTGATCCAGACGTGTTCGACGGTGGCGTCGGTGAGCTCCTGGGAGCGGGAGGTGACGTACTCCCAGCACAGCCAGTCGTTCGCCACGAGGCAGTTCTGCCCCGCCATGCCCCCACCCCCCGTCATCGAACGCGCGTCCCGCCGACAACCTGCCGACAACTCAGAAGCGACCATAACCCCCGGCACCGACAATGGCCGGAAACCTTCGCACGGCGGCAACACTCTCCTAACAAAGGCTTCGCCCAAACCCGGCGACGGGTGCGCGAGGATGAGGGTGTGATCCGATTCGAGCATGTGACCAAGCGCTACCCCGACGGGACGACGGCCGTGGAGGACCTGTCCTTCGAGGTGGCGGAGGGCGAGCTGGTCACGCTCGTGGGCCCGTCCGGCTGCGGCAAGACGACCACGATGAAGATGGTCAACCGGCTCATCGAGCCGACGTCCGGCCGGATCCTGCTCGGCGGCGAGGACATCGCCGCCGCCGATCCGGTCGAACTGCGCCGCCGCATCGGCTACGTCATCCAGCAGGTCGGCCTGTTCCCCCACAAGACGGTGCTGGAGAACACCGCGACGGTGCCGCAGCTGATCGGCACCCCGAAGGCCAAGGCCCGCGCGCGGGCCGCCGAACTCCTCGAACTCGTCGGACTGGACCCGTCCGTCTACGGGGGCCGGTACCCGCAGCAGCTGTCGGGCGGGCAGCGCCAGCGCGTCGGCGTCGCCCGCGCGCTCGCGGCCGATCCGCCGGTGCTGCTGATGGACGAACCCTTCGGCGCGGTGGACCCGGTAGTCCGCGAGCGGCTCCAGAACGAGTTCCTGACGCTCCAGCGGACCGTCCGCAAGACGATCCTGCTCGTCACCCACGACCTCGACGAGGCCGTCCGGCTCGGCGACCGCATCGCCGTGTACGGAACGGGCACCATCGAGCAGTTCGCCCGCCCGGCCGCCGTCCTCGCCGCGCCCGCGACCGAGTACGTGGCCTCCTTCGTCGGCTCCGACCGGGGCCTCAAGCGCCTCGCCGTCACCCCGGTCGGGAAGGCCGACCTGATCCCGGCGCAAGCGGAGGCCCCGGCCACCAGCGTGGCCCTCGGCTCCTCGCTGCGCGAGGCCCTGTCCGCCCTGCTCCAGGAGGACTCGGGCCGGATCGGCGTCACGGATCCGGACTCCGGCGCGCTGGTCGGCGTACTCACCCCGGAAGCCGTCCACCAGGCACTGCGCCGGACCCGCCCGCACGAAGCGGAGTAGCGGCCCGGGTACGGCAGAGGGGCCCGGCCGTACTGGCCGGGCCCCTCCGCCGTGTCCGCGCACCGGCCTCAGGCCTGGATGCGCCCGCTCATCCACGTGAGCATCGGCGGGATCTCGCGCCGCCACGTGTTGAAGTTGTGGCCACCGCTGTCGAGGATGATCGAGGAGACCCGGTCCGGGCCCTTGACCAACTTGATGAACTTCTTCGTGTCCGCCAGGTTCGGCTCGCCGATCTCGCTGCTGGTGACGAGGAACGAGGTGCCGGCCGGCTTCCTGTTCTCCATCGTGTGCAGCACGTCCGCGCGCTTCTTCAGCTTCTCGTCGCCGTGGAACAGGTCACCGGTGGTCGGGTCGTTCGGGGCGTCGTAGTAAGCGGACAGACCCGCGGCGGCACCGAAGGTCTGCGGGTGGTGCGCGGCGATCTTCAGGGCGCAGTAGCCGCCCGTGGAGTTCCCGATGAAGCCCATGTTCTGCGGCTTCTTGCCGACCCGGAAGGTGTCCTGGATGGCCTGCGGCAGGTCCTGGGCGAAGAAGGTCTCGGTCTGCGGTCCGCCGGGTATGTCCACGCACTCGGTGTCGCGCGGCGGCGCGATGGTCGGCCGCAGCATGACCAGGATCATCGGCTTCATCTTGCCCGCCTTCGACAGGCTGAAGGCCTTCATCGGGTAGTCGAGCCCTTTGATCAGGTTCTCGGCGGTGCCCGGGTAGCCGGTCAGGACGATCGACGCGGGAAAGTTCTGGTCCTTGTGCTGTGGCTGGAAGTACTCGGGCGGGAGCCACACGTAGCCGGGACTCGTTATCTTCGACTTCTGCCCGGATATGGCAACCTTCAGGATCTGCCCACCGACGTGGGGGGTCGCCCCGCCGGGCACGTCAAGCTTCTGCTTGTCGACGACCTTGATGTCCTTGCTGCTCATCGAGTGGTCGACGACCTTGCCGATGGACGTCTCCTGGCCGAACAGGTCGGCCCAGGAACCGTAGAACTGGAACGACTTGTTGGCTGCCAGACCGATCGCCGAGAACAGCGCCAGCTGGGTCGCGAGGAGGAGACCGATCCGGCCGGCGACCGAGCGCCAGGTGCGGCCCGAGAGCTTCGGCCAGAACCACACCGTGGCTGCGAACAGCAGCACACCGGCGACGATGGCCAGCGCCAGAACCGTATTACTGGTGAGACCCATGAGCAGTCAGTCGACTTTCTGATGGCAGGACTGGATTTTTCCGACGGAAGAGTGAACCCGCTCCTCGTCGATGTCGTCCTAATGGACGCACCACACACCGGAGGCTGTCGCGGTCTTCGGCCACATGATCTCTCGCGGAGCAACGGGAAGCGATGTCTAGCAGGATAGATGGCGATAAGTCGGGACAGGTTCCGAGCAGGGTCCGCCGAATCCTCCGTGGTCCACGGCCGGAGTCGGTGCCCGGCCTGGTAGGTACGGCCGTCATGATCGTCGGCCTTCTGGACATCGCGGCGGGTGTCTTCCCGCGGTTCCGGCACAGCCGGATCCACGCGGTCACCGAGGTGCTGCCCGGTTCGCTGGGCCCCTTCGCCGCGGCCATGTCCATCAGCGCGGGCGTGCTGCTCCTGCTGCTCGCCCACGGCCTCAAGCGGCACAAGCGGCGGGCCTGGCGGGCCGCCGTCGTCCTGCTGCCCGCGGGCGCGGTGGCGCAGTTCATGTACCGCCACTCCTTCATCGGCGTGGTCATCGCCGCGGTGCTCCTCGCACTGCTGCTGCGCCACCAGGGTGAATTCAAGGCCCTGCCGGACCCGCGCAGCCGCTGGAAGGCGCTCGCGAACTTCGTACTCATGAGCGCCGGCTCCATCGGGCTCGGCCTGGTCATCGTCAACGTGCACCCGGGCAAGGTCGTCGGCCGGCCGAGCCTGTACGAGCAGATCACGCACGTCGTCTACGGCCTCTTCGGCTTCGAGGGCCCCGTCGACTACGCCGGCCGGGTCTCCTGGACCGTCGGCTACTCCCTCGGCGCGCTCGGCATGCTGACCGCCCTCACCACCATCTACCTGGCCTTCCGCCCCGAGCACCCCGCCGCCCAGCTCACCCCGGACGACGAGACGAAGCTCCGCGAGCTGCTCGCCCGGCACGGCGGCCGCGACTCCCTCGGCCACTTCGCCCTCCGCCGCGACAAGGCCGTCGTCTTCTCCCCGAGCGGCAAGGCCGCCGTCACCTACCGGGTCGTCTCCGGCGTCATGCTCGCCTCCGGCGACCCCATCGGCGACGTCGAGGCCTGGCCCGGCGCCATCGAACGGTTCATGGAGGAGGCCAAGGCCCACTCGTGGACCCCCGCCGTCATGGGCTGCAGCGAGACCGGCGGCGAGGTCTGGACCCGCGAGACCGGACTCGACGCCCTGGAGCTCGGTGACGAGGCGATCGTCGACGTCAAAGACTTCTCCCTCGCCGGCCGCGCCATGCGCAACGTCCGCCAGATGGTGAAGCGCATCGAGCGCAACGGCTACACCACCAAGGTCCGCCGGGTCAGCGAGCTGACCGAGGCCGAGCTGGAGCAGGTGCGCGGCGCCGCCGAGGCCTGGCGCGGCACCGACACCGAGCGCGGGTTCTCCATGGCCCTGGGCCGGGTCGGCGACCCGGGCGACGGCGACTGCTTCATCGCCACCGCCCACCGGGTGGAAGAGGGCGACACCAGCCCCTTCGGCGACCTGAAGGCCGTCCTGCACTTCGTGCCCTGGGGCAAGGACGGCATGTCGCTGGAGCTGATGCGCCGCGACCGCGCCGCCGACCCCGGCATGAACGAGCTGCTCATCGTGGCCTCCCTGGAGGCCGCCCCCGCCCTGAAGATCGAGAAGGTCTCCCTGAACTTCGCGATGTTCCGCTCGGCCCTGGCCCGCGGCGAGAAGATCGGCGCCGGCCCGGTGCTGCGCATGTGGCGCGGACTGCTGGTCTTCCTGTCCCGCTGGTTCCAGATCGAGTCGCTCTACAAGTTCAACGCGAAGTTCCGCCCCCGCTGGGAGCCCCGCTTCGTCGTCTTCCGCCAGACCCGCGACCTGCCCCGCATCGGCTTCGCCGCGATGCAGGCCGAGGGCTTCGTGACGCTGGCCCTGCCCCGGCTGTTCGCCAGCCGCCGCCGCCCCAAGCCGGTCCGCACCTGCGCCCACGAGCACCTCTCCGCGAAGGTTCCGGCCCAGGCGGAGCGCGAGGTCCAGGCCGCCTGAGGCTGCCCGCCGGGCGCGGTACGCACTCCCGGGCCCGGCGGCACACCCCGCCGGGCCCGTTCCCTTTCCCCGCACGGCCGCGGCGGCCCACCCGGATCCCCGCGAAACGCCCGGCCAGGACGCGGGCTCTACCCTGGGACCCATGAACAACAACCGCGGAGCCGCCGCCAGGGGCCGGGTGACAGGTCTGCCCGACTGGGACCGCTGCGGGGTCATGGGCGTCGTCAACGTCACGCCCGACTCCTTCTCCGACGGCGGCCGCTGGTTCGACACCACCGCGGCCGTCAAGCGCGGCCTCGACCTCGTCGCCCAGGGCGCCGACCTCGTGGACGTCGGCGGCGAATCCACCCGCCCCGGCGCCTCCCGCGTCGACGCGGAGGAGGAGCTGCGCCGGGTCGTGCCCGTGGTGCGCGGCCTCGCCTCCGAAGGGGTCGCCGTCTCCGTCGACACCATGCGCGCGGCCGTCGCCGCCCGCGCCGTCGAGGCCGGCGCCGTCCTCGTCAACGACGTCAGCGGCGGCCTCGCCGACCCCGGCATGATCCCGGCCGTCGCCGCCGCCGAGGTGCCCTTCGTGGTCATGCACTGGCGCGGCTTCAGCGAGGGCATGAACAGCCTCGCCGTCTACGAGGACGTCCTCGGCGAGGTCACCGCCGAACTCCGGACCCGCATCGACGCCGTCGTCTCCGGCGGCATCGCCCCCGAGCGGATCGTCGTCGACCCCGGCCTCGGCTTCGCGAAGAACGCCGAGCACGACCTGGCCCTCGTCGCCCGCCTCCCCGAGCTCCGCGCGCTCGGCTTCCCCCTGCTGGTCGCCGCCTCGCGGAAGCGTTTCCTCGGACGGGTCCTGGCCGGCGCCGCCGACGCCTCCCCGCCCCCGGCCCGCGAGCGGGACGCCGCCACGGCCGCCGTCTCCGCCATAGCCGCCCACCAGGGCGCCTGGGCCGTCCGGGTGCACGAGGTACGGGCGACCGCGGACGCGGTTCGGGTGGCCCGTGCCGTGGAAGGGGCACTGTGATCCGCCGGACAGACAGGGAAGGGGCACGGTGAGCCGTACCGACATCGAAGCCGTCGAAGAGGTCAACGCGGCCTTCTACGAGGCCATGGAGCGGGGGGACTTCGACGCACTGTCGGCGCTCTGGCTCGAAGACGAGATCTCCTGCGTGCACCCGGGCTGGCCGGTCCTCTCGGGCCGCGGGGAGGTGCTGCGCTCGTACGCGCTGATCATGTCCCACACCGAGTACATCCAGTTCTTCCTCACCGACACCAAGGTGGCCCTGATAGGCGACACCGCCCTGGTCACGTGCACCGAGAACATCCTCAGCGGCGGGCCCGCCGAGGACGGCGGCGAGCTGGGCCCCCTCGTGGGCCAGCTGGTGGTCGCCACGAATGTGTTCCGACGCACACCGGAGGGCTGGCGGCTCTGGTCCCACCACGGTTCTCCGGTCCTCACGGACTCCGATGACGAGGAAGAAGAGGGCACCGACTGACCCCAAGGGCGGGGCCCGGGCTCCATCGCAGGTAAATTCGAAGGCGGACGACGCCGACCGCACTCGGCGTAGGCCCATGGCCCCGGGTGTCCCGGGGGCCGGAAGCACCTACGAAAGCAGGAGTGATTCGCGTGGATCGTGTCGCGCTGCGCGGCCTCAAGGCTCGCGGGCACCACGGCGTCTTCCCCCGGGAGCGCGAAGAGGGCCAGACCTTCATCGTCGACCTCGTGCTGCACATCGACACCCGCCCCGCGGCGGCCGACGACGACCTGGCCAAGACCGTGCACTACGGAGTGGTCGCCGAGGAAGTCGTCGACGTGGTCCAGGGCGAGCCCGTGGACCTGATCGAGACGCTCGCCGAGCGGATCGCCCAGCAGTGCCTCAAGCACGAAGCGGTGGCACAGGTGGAGGTCGTCGTCCACAAGCCGGACGCGCCCATCACCGTCCCCTTCGACGACGTGACCATCACGATCACCCGGAGCCGCGCATGAACAACGGACTGAACGCACAGAGCGACCCCACCGTCCAGCCGGTGCCCGCCTCCGTCGTCGAGGCGGTCGACGCGGCGGACGTCACGCTGTCCAACCCCAAATGGGCCGTCGTCGCGCTCGGCGCGAACCTCGGCAACCGGCTGGAGACCCTCCAGGGCGCCATCGACGCCCTCGGCGACACCCCGGGCCTGCGGGTCAAGGCCGTCTCCCCCGTCTACGAGACCGAGCCGTGGGGCGTCGAGCCCGGCTCGCAGCCCTCGTACTTCAACGCGGTCATCGCGGTGAAGACCACCCTGCCGCCGTCGTCGCTCCTGGAGCGCGGCCACGCCATCGAGGAGGCCTTCGACCGCGTCCGCGAGGAGCGCTGGGGGCCCCGCACCATCGACGTCGACATCGTCTCCTACGCCGACGTGGTCTCCGACGACCCCGTCCTCACCCTCCCGCACCCCCGCGCCCACCAGCGGGCCTTCGTCCTCGCCCCCTGGCACGACATCGACCCCGAGGCCCAGGTCCCCGGCATCGGCCCCGTCGCCGCCCTGCTGGCCGGAATCGGCCTGGCCGGCGTCACGGCACGCCCGGACCTGGAACTCCGCCTCCCCGAGTAGTCGTTAGCCTGTTCACTGCTACTGGCTGAAAGTGGGGAACGGGCAAGTGAAGCAACTGAGGCCGGCGGTCCTGGCGGGCATCTTCCTGATCGCCGGGGTCCTGTCCTGGGCGGGTGCCCGGCTGTGGAACGCCTACGGGACCCTGCCGGGCGTCCCGCTGGCCGCCCCGATCGTGCTGGCCGTCATCGCGGCCGTGCTGTTCGCCACCGCCCTGTCGATGCGGAGCCGGCTGAAGGCCCAGCGCGAGCGGCGTCCGGGGGCCAAGGGCGTCGAGCCGCTGATGGCGGCCCGCGCCGTGGTCTTCGGGCAGGCCAGCGCCCTCGTCGCGGCGCTCGTCGCCGGCATGTACGGCGGGGTCGGCGTCTTCCTGCTCACCGACGCCCTCGACGTGCCCGCCCGCCGCGACCAGGCCTGGTACGCGGGCGGCTCCGTCCTCGCGGGCGCCGCCGTCATCGCCGCCGCCCTCTTCCTGGAGCACGTCCTGAAGCTCCCCGAGGACGACGACCCGGGCAAGGCCCCGGCCACGGCCTGAGGCGCCCCGGGGAGGCCGCGGGCCCCGGCCGAGGTACCCGGGCCCTCGGGGGGACGGCTCGGCCGCTCCCGGACCGGATCAGCGCGCGATGATCAGGGACATGGCCTCGTTGCGGGTCGCCGGATCGCGGAGCTGGCCGCGAACCGCCGAGGTGATGGTCTTCGCGCCGGGCTTGCGGACGCCGCGCATGGTCATGCACATGTGCTCGCACTCGATGACCACGATGACCCCGCGCGGGTCCAGTATCTCCATCAGGGAGTCCGCTATCTGGGTGGTCAGCCGCTCCTGGACCTGCGGCCGGCGGGCGAAGACGTCCACGAGCCGGGCCAGCTTCGACAGGCCGGTGATCTTGCCGTCGGAGGACGGGATGTAGCCGACGTGCGCGACACCGTGGAAGGGCACCAGGTGGTGCTCACAGTTCGACATGACCTCGATGTCCTTGACCAGGACCATCTCGTCGTGGCCCAGGTCGAACGTCGTCGTCAGGACCTCTTCGGGCTTCTGGTAGAGACCGGCGAATATCTCCTTGTACGCCCGCGCCACGCGCGCCGGCGTCTCCAGCAGGCCCTCGCGGTCGGGATCCTCGCCGACCGCGATCAGGAGCTCTCGGACGGCCGCCTCGGCGCGCTTCTCGTCGAACTCGCCGATCGTGCCCTCGCCACCGGTCAGGGTCACTGGGTCGGTCATCTCATCCTCGTTCCTGGTCCGTACACACGGCCACATGAAAAGTGCCGCGCCCCCCAGGCTAGAACCTGGGGGGCGCGGCATCCATTCCGGGCCTGATCAGGCCTCCGGACGCTCCTCCGGGGAGGGCTCCGGGGCCTTCTCCACCGACACGGCCGACGAGGGCGCCGAGGCGCCGTTGGCGGCGTTCGTCAGCTGGAGCTCCTTGGGAGAGAGCACCGGCGGACGGGTGGAGGGGGTGCGGCGGGAGGAGCCGGTCCACGCGGGACGGGCCGGACGCTTCACGATCGTGGAGAAGATCTCGGCGATCTGCTCCTTGTTCAGCGTCTCCTTCTCCAGCAGCGCGAGCACGAGGTTGTCCAGGACGTCCCGGTTCTCGACCAGAATCTCCCAGGCCTCGTTGTGCGCGGTCTCGATGAGCTTCTTGACCTCTTCGTCGACCAGCGCCGCGACCTCTTCCGAGTAGTCCCGCGGGTGCGACATCTCGCGGCCCAGGAACGGCTCGGTGTTGTCGCCGCCGAACTTGATCGCACCGAGACGCTCGGTCATGCCGTACTGCGTGACCATGGCCCGCGCCGTGGCGGTGGCCTTCTCGATGTCGTTCGCCGCGCCCGTCGTCGGGTCGTGGAAGACCAGCTCCTCGGCCGCGCGCCCGCCCAGCATGTACGCCAGCTGGTCGAGCATCTCGTTGCGCGTGGTCGAGTACTTGTCCTCGTCGGGCAGGACCATGGTGTAACCCAGGGCCCGGCCGCGGGACAGGATCGTGATCTTGTGGACCGGGTCGGAGTTCGGGGAGGCCGCCGCGACCAGGGCGTGTCCACCCTCGTGGTACGCGGTGATCTTCTTTTCCTTGTCCGACATGATCCGGGTCCGCTTCTGCGGGCCCGCCACGACGCGGTCGATGGCCTCGTCGAGCGCGTGGTTGTCGATCAGCTTCTTGTCCGAGCGGGCCGTGAGCAGCGCGGCCTCGTTCAGGACGTTGGAGAGATCGGCACCGGTGAAGCCGGGCGTGCGCCGGGCAACCGCGCCCAGGTCGACGTCCGGGGCGACCGGCTTGCCCTTCTGGTGGACCTTGAGGATCTCCAGACGGCCCTGCATGTCCGGGCGGTCGACCGCGATCTGCCGGTCGAAGCGGCCCGGGCGCAGCAGCGCCGGGTCGAGGATGTCAGGACGGTTCGTGGCGGCGATCAGGATGACCCCGCCCTTGACGTCGAAACCGTCCATCTCGACCAGCAGCTGGTTGAGGGTCTGCTCGCGCTCGTCGTGACCGCCGCCGAGACCCGCACCGCGGTGCCGGCCGACGGCGTCGATCTCGTCGACGAAGACGATCGCCGGCGCGTTGGCCTTGGCCTGCTCGAACAGGTCGCGGACACGCGAGGCACCGACACCGACGAACATCTCGACGAAGTCGGATCCGGAGATCGAGTAGAAGGGAACGCCGGCCTCGCCCGCGACGGCGCGCGCGAGCAGGGTCTTGCCGGTGCCGGGCGGGCCGTAGAGCAGCACGCCCTTGGGGATCTTGGCGCCGACGGCCTGGAACTTCGCCGGCTCCTGGAGGAACTCCTTGATCTCGTGGAGTTCCTCGACGGCCTCGTCCGATCCCGCGACGTCGGCGAACGTCGTCTTCGGGGTGTCCTTGGTGATGAGCTTGGCCTTGGACTTCCCGAAGTTCATGACCCGGGAGCCGCCGCCCTGCATCTGGTTCATCAGGAACAGGAAGACCACGACGATGAGGACGAAGGGCAGGAGCGAGAGCAGCACGCTCAGGAACGGGCTGGTCTTGTCCGGGGTGACGGAGTATCCGTCCGGGATCTGACCGGCTTCGTACTTGGTCTGGAGGTTCTGGGCGAGCTGTACGCCCTGATCCCCGATGTAGTTGGCCTGGAACTTGGTGCCGTCGTTGTTGCCGAGCTTCTGGTCCTTCTTGAGCTCGATCTTGATCATCTGGCTGTCGCCGGTGGTCAGCTTGGCGCTCTCCACCTGGCCACTGTTGATCGCCTTGATGACCTCGCTGGTCTCCACCGACTTGTAGCCGCCGCCGGAGCCGACGACGTTCATCAACACGACCACGGCGAGGACGGCCAGCACGATCCACATGACCGGCCCACGGAAGTATCGCTTCACGTCCATCCATACGGGGCGCTAGGCACCCCGTCCCTCCTGCCCGTAGGTAAATGCTGCTGTGAGTAAAGACTGTTCTTCGGAATGTACCCCTGTATTGTCACCCGCGGCCCCGTGGGACGGCTGACAGACCCGCCTTCCCCTGCTCCAACGGCGGGAATCGCCCCGAGGTTCCCCAGGTTCCCCCGCGGTCTTGGCCGGGGGCGCGGTTCCTCGGTGGCGGCTGCGCGGGTGGCGCGGCCAGGGGGGTGTCAGCCGCCGTAGACGTGCGGGGCGAGCGTGCCGACGAACGGCAGGTTGCGGTACTTCTCCGCGTAGTCGAGGCCGTAGCCCACGACGAACTCGTTCGGGATGTCGAAGCCGACCCACTTCACGTCGATCGCGACCTTCGCGGCGTCGGGCTTGCGCAGCAGCGTGACGACCTCCAGGGAGGCCGGCTGGCGCGAGCCCAGGTTCGACAGCAGCCAGGACAGCGTCAGACCGGAGTCGATGATGTCCTCGACGATCAGGACGTGCTTGTCCTTGATGTCGGTGTCCAGGTCCTTGAGGATCCGCACCACGCCGGAGGACTGGGTCCCGGCGCCGTAGGAGGACACCGCCATCCAGTCCATGGTGAGCGGGGTGGACAAGGCGCGCGCCAGGTCCGCCATCACCATCACCGCGCCCTTGAGCACGCCGACGATGAGCAGGTCCTTGCCCGCGTACTCCGCGTCGATCTTCGCGGCCAGCTCGGCCAGCTTCGCGTCGATCTCTTCCTTGGTGATGAGCACCGACTGGAGGTCGCTGCCCATGTCCTTCTCGTCCACCCGCATCACTTTCGTTGTCGGCCGGGGCTCCGGGGGGTGTCCCCGGAGGACTCAGCCGTGTTTCAGCACCAATCAGCCCTGCCGGATGACAAGTCTGCCACCCTGCCGCTGGGCCTCGACGCGGCCGGGCAGGTTGATGGCGCCCTGACCGCGCCAGCCGGTGATGAGGCGGTCCACTTCCTCGATGTGGCGGGCGAACAGGGAACCCGAGGGGGATCCGGCCGCGACCACGGCCCTGCGCAGCACGCGGCGCCGTACGGCCGGGGGCAGGGCGTACAGCTTGGCGCACTCCAGGCGTCCGTCGTCGTCGCGTACGCCGGCCTCCGCGTCGGCGGCCCAGGCGTCCAGGGCGTCCGCGTCGTCCCGGGAGAGCTGCGCGGTGCGGGCGAGCGCCTCGACGACTCCCTTGCCGAGCGCCTTCTCCAGGGCGGGCAGTCCCTCGTGGCGCAGCCGGGAGCGGGTGTAGGCGGGGTCGATGTTGTGCGGGTCGTCCCAGACGGGGAGGGACTGGACCATGCAGGCCTTGCGGGCGGTCTGCCGGTCGATCTGGAGGAAGGGGCGGCGGTAGCGCTTGGTGCGGCCGGGTCCTCCGGAGACCTCCGCCATGCCCGAGAGGGAGCGGATGCCGGAGCCGCGGGCGAGGCCGAGCAGGACGGTTTCCGCCTGGTCGTCACGCGTGTGGCCGAGCAGGACGGCGGCGGCTCCCAGCCGGTCCGCGGCCTCGTCGAGGGCGGAGTAGCGGGCGTCGCGGGCGGCGGCTTCGGGTCCGCCGTCGCGGCCGACGCGCACGGCGACGGACTCCACCGGGTCGAGGCGGAGTGCGGTCATGCGGGTGACGACCTCGGCGGCGCGCAGGTCGGAGCCGGCCTGGAGGCCGTGGTCGACGGTGATGCCGCCGGCCCGGATGCCGAGCTTGGGGGCTTCGAAGGCGAGGGCGGAGGCGAGTGCCATGGAGTCGGCGCCGCCGGAGCAGGCGACGAGGACGAGTGGCGAGGCGCCGTCCGGGGTGCGGGGGGTTCCCCGGGTCGGGGTCCGGGGGTGGTCGGTGAGGTCGGTGAGGACGTCGTGGAGTACGCGGCGGACCGCCAGGCGTATCGCCGCGACCGCAGGATGGGGACCCATGTCCGGTGCCCTTCGTGGAGTTCGGATGCTCGGAGGCGTTGGGGTGGTGCGAGGGGGTGCTGTTCGGCGCTGTTCGGTGCTGCCCGGTTCGCTGTCCGGTGTCCGCGGGATCCCGCGGAGGAGCCCCCGGAAGGAGCGGGTTGTCACTCAGAGTGCGTCGATGGTGACAGAACCGAGCCGTTCCCCGAGCATCGCACGCCCTTGCACGGCCCACGGTCCCTCGGACGGGTGACGCTGCTTCCCCCAGTGAGACATGTTTACGCCCCCTGCGTCACCTTCCTTCGCTCCCTTCGCTCCCCCTGCCGTGCACCCGGGCCACCCAGTCCGCGGGCTTGGCGATCTCCGCTTTGGTCGGCAGCGTGTTCGGTGAGGTCCAGACTCGGTTGAAGCCGTCCATGCCGACCTGGCCGACGACGGCGCGCACGAAGCGCTCGCCGTCGCGGTACTGGCGGAGCTTGGCGTCGAGGCCGAGGAGCTTGCGCAGGGCGGCGTCGAGGCGGCCCGCGCCGCTGGCCCTGCGCTGCTGGAACTTCTCGCGGATCTCGGCGACGGAGGGGACGACCTCGGGTCCGACGCCGTCCATGACGAAGTCGGCGTGGCCCTCCAGGAGGGACATGACGGCGGTGAGGCGGCTCAGCACCTCGCGCTGTTCGGGGGTCTGGACGAGCTCGACGAGCGAGCGGCCCTCGTCGCCGTCCTCGGCTTCCGGGCGGGCCCCGGCGAAGGACTGGACGGCCTCGCGGAGGCGTTCCAGGACGGTGGAGGGGTCCATTTCGGTGGCGCCGAGGAACGTCTGGATTTCGCCCTCCAGGTGGGCGCGCAGCCACGGGACGGCCGTGAACTGGGTACGGTGCGTCTCCTCGTGCAGGCAGACCCACAGCCGGAAGTCGTGCGGGTTGACCCCCAGCTCGCGCTCGACGTGCACGATGTTGGGGGCGACGAGGAGCAGCCTGCCGCCGGTCGCGGCGGAGCCGGGCAGGTCGAGGCCGCCCGGTGCGAAGGTCTCGTACTGGCCGAGGACGCGGGAGGCCAGGAAGCTGAGCAGCATGCCCAGCTCGACGCCGGTGACCTTGCCGCCGACCGCGCCGAGGACGGCGCCGCCGGCGCCGGTGCCGCGGCGCTCCTGCATCTTGCCGAGGAGCGGGCCGAGGAGTTCGCGGAACCCGGCCACGTTGGCCTTGACCCATCCGGCCCGGTCGACGACGAGGACGGGCGTGTCGGGGACGGAGGCCCCCCCGTCGGGCAGGGCGGCCATCATCCGGCTGAAGTCGCGCACGTGCTGTTCCGAGGTCCGCGCGTGCCGCCGCAGTTCCGCCACCACGGCCCGGGCCTCGTCGCGGCTGACTTCCGGACCCGGCCGCACGAGCCGGGTCGCGGTCGCCACCGCGAGGTTCCAGTCGACCATCTCCGCACCACCGATGCTCGTCATGCGTAAACCGTACGTGGACCTGCGCCGGAGCGGACCCCCTACGGTGTGGTGGCCACCGCGGCGGCCAGCTTGTCGAGGCCCTTCTCGGCGGCGGGACCGTCGGTGCTGTTGGCGGTGAGGAACGCGAAGGCGAGGAGCCGTCCGGACGGGTCGACGGCGGTGCCGGCGAGGGAGTTCACGCCGGTCAGGGTGCCCGTCTTGGCCCGGAGCAGGCCCGCGGCGGGGGAGGTGCCGGCGTTGCGGGCGCGCAGGGTCCCGGTGAATCCGGCGACGGGCAGGCCGGTGAGGACGGGCCGCAGCTCGGGGTGGCGGGGGTCGGCGGCCTTGGCGAGGAGCCCGGTCAGGAGCCGGGTGCTGACCTTGTCGGCGCGGTTCAGGCCGCTGCCGTCGGCGAAGCGGGAGCCGGTGACGTCGAGGCCGAGGGCGGCGAGCTCGTCGGAGACGGCCTTCTCGGCGCCCTCGAAACTGGCGGGGGCGCCGGCGGCGAGGGCGGTCTGCCGGGCGAGGGCTTCGGCGATGTCGTTGTCGCTGTTGGTCAGCATCCGCTCGACGAGCCCCGCGAGCGGGGTGGAGTGGGTGGCGGCCAGCGGCTGCGCCCCGGCGGCGGCCTTGGTGCGGGCGGGGTCGCCGGTGACCTTGATGCCGCGTTCGCGGAGCAGGGCGGCGAAGGCGGCGGCGGTGTCCGTCGAGGGGTCGTCGCTGCGCTCGACGGGCCCGGAGACGGATTCGTCGGGGCGTCCTTCGTCGGCCGTGAGGGCGGTGACGGGGGCGATGTTGTCGTTGCGGCCGATCGGGTGCCGGACGGCGCCGGTGTAGAGGAAGTCGTCGTAGCCGAGGGTGACGGTGTCGGTGCCGGCGGCCTTGAGGGCCTGGGCGGTGTCGGCGGCGAGGGCGACGAGGCTGCCGCCGGATCCGGCGGGGCTCTTCTTCTTCGCGGTGAGCGAGGGGTCGCCGCCGCCGACCAGGACGATCTGCCCGGGCCCGGCCCCGGGGACCACCGTGGTCCGGATCCGGTGCTCGGGGCCGAGGGCGGCCAGCGCTGCCGCCGCCGTGGCGATCTTGATGGTGGAGGCCGGGGTCATGGCCTCGCCCGGCCCGGACTCGTAGAGGACCCGGCCGGTCGCGGTGTCGACCACCGAGGCGCTGCGGACGGTACCGAGCGCGCGGTCGGCGAGCAGCGGCCCGAGGACCCCGGCCAGCGCCGCGGAGCCGCCGGGGGCCGCGGCGGCCGGCTGGTCGGGCGCTCCGGTGCGCGGGGCGATGCCGGGCAGCACTCCGGGGGCGCTGGGCGCGGGCCGCGGCAGGCCGCCGGCGACGTGATCTCCGCCACCCGTATGGCTCCAGGAGGCGGCCCTGTCCCGCTCGGCCTTACGCTGGCCGGAGTCCCACGGACCGGCGGCTGCCACCGTCACCGCCGAGAGGGCGAGGCCGGCGACGGCCGACCCCGCGATGAGCTGCCACGTCTTGACCAATGGCACCTCGGACCAGCCCCTTTCGCGATCACACATATGCGTGAGGGACACTTAACCACTGCGTCTTGCCGCGAGCATGGCACCCCACCCGACAGGGCCGGGCCGGACGCGCACGCAGTTGAATTCAATGCAGTCCCGAAGCATGAAGCTGGACATGGAGGAGCAGGACGTGGAGTTCGACGTCACCATCGAGATCCCCAAGGGTTCGCGGAACAAGTACGAGGTGG
Organism: Streptomyces sp. NPDC006512; assembly: GCF_040611935.1. Lineage (NCBI taxonomy): Bacteria > Bacillati > Actinomycetota > Actinomycetes > Kitasatosporales > Streptomycetaceae > Streptomyces > Streptomyces sp. NPDC006512. The sequence continues at coordinate 67,161 of NZ_JBEXPG010000003.1, forward strand.
ACCACGAGACCGGCCGGATCCGTCTGGACCGTCGCCTCTTCACCTCGACCAGCTACCCGGCCGACTACGGCTTCGTCGAGAACACCCTCGGCGAGGACGGCGACCCGCTGGACGCGCTGGTCATCCTGGACGAGCCGACCTTCCCCGGCTGCCTGATCAAGTGCCGCGCGATCGGCATGTTCCGCATGACGGACGAGGCGGGCGGCGACGACAAGCTGCTGTGCGTGCCGGCCTCGGACCCGCGTGTCGAGCACCTGCGCGACATCCACCACGTCTCCGAGTTCGACCGCCTGGAGATCCAGCACTTCTTCGAGGTCTACAAGGACCTGGAGCCGGGCAAGTCCGTCGAGGGCGCGAACTGGGTCGGCCGCACCGAGGCCGAGGCCGAGATCGAGGCCTCGTACAAGCGCCTGGAGGCGCAGGGCGGCCACCACTGAGCTCCGCTCGGTGAGGTTCCGTCGGCGCCTTGCGCCGACCGGCTGACATGACGACGGGCGGCACCCTTCCGGGGGTGCCGCCCGTTCGTCGTGTCCGGGGCCGGACGGGCGTGTTCCGGAGAGGTGCCGGAGGAACGCCGGAGGGACGCCGGAGCAGCGCCGCAGGAATGCCGTAAGGGGGACCGGAGGGACGCCGCAGGGGCGCCGCAGGGGCGCCGGGAGATTACGGGCGGCCCGGCGGAGGAACACGGGCCGGTGCGGTACCGAACCGGCGGACGATCGTCCGCTTCGCCGGGGAGGAAACGATTCCGCATACTTGTGACCGGGCTGGCCAGGACAGGAGGACGCGTGGCGGAGGCCGAAGGACCGGGTTCCGAGGACCGGAAGCCGAAGTCGGACGAGGCGCGCAGCGCCTTCACACCGCCGCCCGGCATCGCGTCGGAGGTCCCGGAGGACGACCAGCCGACCTCGGAGTTCGCCGTCCCCGACGGCATGGCCGCGGTGCCCGTGGAGCCCGAGGGCTCCGCCTTCGCCGCCCCGGCCACCTACAGCGCCCAGCACTCCCCGCCGGCGTACACCCCCGGGATGAGCGGTCTCCCCGTGTCCCGGATGAAGGAATCGCCCTGGCAGGACCGCATGCGCGTCATGCTGCGCATGCCGGTGGACGTCCGCCCGGTGGCCGAGCCGGTGCAGAAGGGCGAGAGCGGACCCGCGGTGGGGCGCGTGCTCGACCTCACGCTGCGCATCGGCGAGCTGCTCCTGGCGGGCGGCGAGGGCGCCGAGGACGTCGAGGCGGCCATGTTCGCCGTCGCCCGCTCGTACGGGCTCGACCGCTGCGAACCCACGGTCACCTTCACCCTGCTCTCCATCACCCACCAGCCCTCCCTGGTGGACGACCCCGTCTCGGCGAACCGCACCGTGCGCCGCCGCGGCACGGACTACACCCGGCTCGCGGCCGTCTTCCGGCTGGTGGACGACATCAGCGCGCACGAGGTGGAGGTCTCCCTGGAGGAGGCCTACCGCCGCCTCGCCGAGATCCGCCGCAACCGCCACCCGTACCCCTCCTGGGTGCTCACGGCCGCCGCCGGGCTGCTCGCCGGGGCCGCGTCGACGCTGGTCGGCGGTGGGGTGACGGTGTTCTTCTGCGCCGTCCTCGGCGCCGTCCTCGGCGACCGGCTGGCCTGGTACTGCGCCGGGCGCGGGCTGCCGGAGTTCTACCAGTTCGTGGTCGCGGCGATGCCCCCGGCCGCGATCGGGGTGGCCCTGAAGATCGCCGAGATCGACGTCCGCGCCTCCGCCGTGATCACCGGTGGGCTGTTCGCGCTGCTGCCCGGGCGGGCCCTGGTCGCGGCCGTGCAGGACGGCCTGACCGGCTTCTACATCACCGCCTCGGCCCGGCTCCTGGAGGTCATGTACCTCTTCATCGGAATCATCGTGGGCGTGCTCGTGGTGATCTACGTCGGCCTGCAGTTCGGCGCCGAACCGAACGCGGACGAGGTGCTCCAGATCCCGTCCCGGCCGGTGCTCCAGATCGTCGCCTCGATGGTCCTGGTGTTCACCTTCGCCATCCTGCTCCAGCAGGAGCGCTCCACGGTGCTGATCGTGACCCTGAACGGCGGGGTGGCCTGGGTGACCTTCGGGGCGCTGCGGGCCGCGGAGCTGCCGGCGGTGCCGTCCACGGCCATCGCGGCCGGTCTGGTCGGCCTCTTCGGGCAGCTCTTCTCCCGTTACCGGTTCGCCTCCGCCCTGCCGTACGTGACGGCGGCCATCGGGCCGCTGCTGCCGGGCTCCGCGACGTACTTCGGGCTGCTGTCGATCGCCGAGAACCGACTGGACACCGGGCTGGCCTCGCTGACCAACGCGGCGGCCATCGCCCTCGCCATCGCGGTCGGGGTCAACCTCGGTTCGGAGACCTCCCGCCTGTTCATGCGGATCCCGGGGGCGGAGAGCGCCGCGAAGCGCCGGGCGGCGAAGCGGACCCGCGGCTTCTGACCGCCGCTGGGCGGCCGCCTGCGGGCATACGAACGCCCCGGGACCCGTCGGGGTCCCGGGGCGTCGTACGAGCGCCCGTACGGGCGGTCAGCGCTTGGCGTGGCGGCCGCGCGGGCCGGGGGCCTGCGGGTCCTCCGGGGCGCCGTACGGCTGGGCCGGGGCGGCCGCGGCGGCCTTCGCCTTGTTCTTGCGGGCCTTCAGCACCTCGAAGATCACCGGGATGATCGAGATCAGCACGATGCCGATGAAGATCGGCTCGATGTTGGTCTTGATGACCTCGAACTGGCCGAGCTTGTAGCCGAGGCAGGTGACGCCGGCGCCCCAGAGGACGCCGCCGATGATGTTGAAGGTCAGGAAGGTGCGGTACTTCATCTCGCCCGCGCCCGCGACCATCGGCGCGAAGGTGCGGATGATCGGCACGAAACGGGCGAGGACGATGGCCTTCGGGCCGTGCTTCTCCATGAACTCGTGCGCGGCGTCGAGGTTCTCGCGCTTGAACAGCCTGGAGTTCGGCCGGTTGAAGAGCTTCGGCCCGAAGTACTTGCCGATCAGGTAGCCCACCTGGTCGCCGATGACGGCCGCGAGCACGATCAGGGTGCACACCAGCCACAGCGGCTGGCTGATGTTGCCGCTCGCGACGAACAGGCCTGCCGTGAAGAGCAGGGAGTCGCCGGGCAGGAACGCGAACAGTCCCGATTCGGCGAAGACGATGATCAGGATTCCGATCAGACCGAACTGCCCGATCAGATAGTCCGGGGACAGCCACTCAGGGCCGAGCGCAAGCGTGTACACGAGTTCCGGGCTCTCCTGGATCGGGGGGAATCAGCGGGGGTGCGGGGCAAGACGGGTGGTTCCAATTATGAACGCACACGGCCCCCGCCAGGTTCCAGGTACCTGCGGGGGCCGTGCGGTGACTGTCCGGGGGCCGTTCGGAGTACTCCCGAGGGCCCTGCGGCTACGCCTTCCGGATCGCGTTGGCCACGATCGCGTCCCGGACGAACACGGCCAGACCCGGACGGACGGCCTCGTAGTACGCGGTGAACCGCTCGTCCGCGACGTACATCTCGCCGAGGCAGGTGTGGATCTCGTAGGTGCAGAAGTAGTAGGCGCCGTTGATCCAGTCCCGGTGCTCCTCCGCGAGGTCCATGGCCGGCTCCGACTCCGCGGACGCACCGGAGTCGAGGAGGGCGGCGAACCGCCCGTTGATGCCGTCGGCCCGGTCCTGGATCCGCTGCCAGTCCTCCTTGGTGTACGAGGCCGTCCGGCGGGCCGACTCCCGGTAGGCGTCGGTGTTCCCCCAGCGGCGCTCCGCTTCCTCCGCGTGCTCGTCGGGGTCGAACTCCCCGAAGACCTCGAACTTCTCCTCGGGCGTGAGGTTGATGCCCATCTTCTTCGCCTCCATGGCGTGCTCAACGGCCTTGGCCATCTGCTGGAGCCGGGCGATCCGGTCGGTCAGCAGGACGTGCTGCCGGCGCAGGTGCTCCTTCGGGTCCGATTCCGGATCGTCCAGCAGGGCCGCGACCTCGTCGAGCGGGAAGCCGAGCTCCCGGTAGAACAGGATCCGCTGCAGCCGGTCGAGGTCGGCGTCGTCGTACCGCCGGTGTCCCGCCCCGCTGCGGCTGCTCGGGGAGAGCAGCCCGACCTCGTCGTAGTGGTGCAGCGTGCGCACCGTCACTCCGGCGAACCCGGCGACCTGACCCACTGAGTAGCCCATCGCTTCCCGCTCCTCCGATCGGTTGGGTACGCCCTTCACTGTGGGACCTCACGCCGCGTGAGGTGCAAGTCCGCCGCCCGGACCTACCGGCTGAGTCCGCGGAAACGGGCCACGGCCAGCGGGAAGAACACCGCGAGCAGCAGGAGCGGCCAGCCCACCGCGAGCAGCGCCGCGTGCTCGGCGGCCCAGGACCCCGCCTGCCCCGCCGCCGCGCCCGCCGGGTTCCCGAACAGGTCGCGCACCGCCGTCGCCGTCGCCGACATCGGGTTCCATTCCACCACCGCGCCCAGCCATCCCGGCATCGACTCCGGGCTGGCGAACGCGTTGGACAGGAATCCGACCGGCCACACCAGGATCTGCACCGCCTGCACCAGCTCCGGCCGGCCCGCGACCATGCCGAGGAAGATCCCGATCCACAGCATCGCGAAGCGCAGCAGCAGGAGCAGCGCGAAGGCCGTGAGCGCGGCGGCCGCCGAGCCGTGCCAGCGCCAGCCGAGCAGCAGGCCGACGCCCGCCAGGACGGCCAGGCCGAGCGCCGACTGCAGCATGTCGGCCGCGCTGCGGCCCACGAGCACCGCGGACGAGGACATCGGCATGGCGCGGAAGCGGTCGATGACCCCCTTGCCGAGGTCCTGGGTGACGGCCGTCATCGTCGCCTCCAGCCCGAAGGCCATGGTCAGCGCGAACATGCCGGGCACCAGGAACTCGACGTACTCGCCGTCGATCCCCCGTCCGCCGCCGACGAGGAAGCCGAACATCAGCAGCATCATCACGGGGAAGACGAGCCCGACCAGCACCTGCACCGGCTGCCGCGCCCAGTGCGCGAGCTCGCGGCGGGTCATCGTCCAGGAGTCCGCGAGGACCCACGGGGCGCTCCACGGGGTGCTCCCCGGCGCGCTCATGCGGCCACCTCCGCCACGCCGTCGCCGGCTCCGGTCAGCTGGAGGAAGACCTCGTCCAGCGTGGGGCGGCGCACCGAGAGGTCGGCCGCTTCGACGCCCGCCTCCTCCAGGGCCCGCAGGGTCCGGGTGAGGCCGGCCATCCGGTCCTCGACCGGGAAGCTGAGGGTCAGCGCGTCCCGGTCGACGGACGGGTCCGGGTGAGGTGCGGCCTCCGCCGCCCGGGCCAGGTCCGCCGCGTCCCGCAGGACGACGACGATCCGGTCGGCCCCGACGCGGGCCTTCAGTTCGTCGGCCGTGCCCTCGGCGGCCACCCGGCCCGCGTCGACGAGCGCGATCCGGTCGGCGAGCACGTCGGCCTCCTCCAGGTACTGGGTGGTCAGCAGGACGGTCGTGCCGCCGCCGACCAGGGAGCGGACCGCGGCCCACACCTCGGCGCGGCCGCGCGGATCGAGCCCGGTGGTCGGCTCGTCCAGGAACAGCACCTCCGGGTCGGTGATCAGGGAAGCCGCGAGGTCGAGGCGCCGGCGCATGCCCCCGCTGTACTGCTTGACCGGCTTGCGGCCGGTTCCGGCGAGGCCGAAGCGCTCCAGCAGCTCGTCCGCGCGCGTCCCGGCCCGCCGCGCGCCCAGGTGGTGGAGCCGGCCGAACATCTCCAGGTTCTGCCGCCCGTCCAGGCCCTCGTCGAGGGCGGCGTGCTGGCCGAGCAGCCCGATGCGGGCGCGGACGGCCGCCGCGTCCTTGCGTACGTCGTGCCCCGCCACCCGGACCAGGCCCTCGTCGTGCCGCAGCAGGGTGCTCATCACGCGGACGGCCGTGGTCTTGCCGGCTCCGTTGGGGCCGAGGACGGCGTGGACCGTCCCGGCCGGGACCTCCAGGTCCAGCCCGGCGAGGGCCCGCTTCCCCCCGTACCGCTTGTGCACTCCTTCGACGAAGATCGCCAAGATCGCTCCCTCATTAGTCAAATTTGAGTAGCCGGATCGGCCAAGGTACGCCCGCCCTGCGGGTTAGTCAAACTTGATTAGCTGTCCTGCCGCGGAGCCCGCGGCTCCGCGAAGGGGTTCTCCTGGCCGTCCGCCAGCACCCCGACGAACGGCTCGCCGCCCTCGCCCGCGAAGGAGTATGCGCCCCCCTCGATCCGGGCGATCAGCCCCCGGGTCCACTCCGCCTCGGCTTCCGCGGAATGGACCCACATGTGCATGATCTCGCCGATGTGGCCGAGCTGGCCCGGCCCGCCCTCCGGCGTGTAGTAGTCGGTCACCGCCGACCGCCAGCCCGCCAGCTTCGCCAGCCGCTCCCCCAGCAGCCCCAGTACCTCGTCCCGGGGCAGGTCGACCATGAAGCCGATCGCCGCCGACAGCACGTCCGTCTTCTGGTCGTAGGCGGCGAGGGCCTCCCGCAGCAGCCGGAAGTACTCCTCGCGGCCCGCGTCCGTCACCTCGTACTCGGTGCGCGGCGGCCCGCCGGCCGCGCTCGGCGCCACCTCGTGCGCGAGCAGGACGCCCTGCTTCGCCATCTGCTTCAGCGCGTGGTAGATCGAACCGGGCTTGGTGTTGGACCACTCGTGCGCGCCCCAGTACTCCAGGTCGTTGCGCACCTGGTAGCCGTGCGCCCGGCCGTGCTGGCGGACCGCACCGAGGACGAGGAGCCGAATCGCTGACATCGGGCCAGGCTACTCATCCCCCGCGCGCCCCCCGCTCACCCCATGGCCTTGGTCCCGTCCAGGGACTCGCGGATGACGTCCGCGTGCCCGGCGTGCCGCGCGAACTCCTCCACCAGGTGCAGGAGCATCCAGCGCACCGACACCTTGCCGTTCTCGGGGAACCAGGGCGCCGGAGGCAGCGGGAAGGTGTCGTCCAGGCTGGGGACGCTCGCGACGAAGGCCTCGGTCTCCCGCCGGACGCCGTCCCAGAAGGCCAGGACCTGCGGCACCGACTCCCCCTCGACCAGCCGGAAGGAGTCCTTCCAGGTTTCCGCGTCGCGCTGGTTCTCGTTCGGCCGCTGCTGCGCCATCCGCAGCCAGCCGAGTTCGCACTCGGCCACGTGCTTGAGCAGCCCGGACAGGGAGAGCTCGCTGACCGTGGGGCGGCTCGCCGCCTGCTCCTCGGTCAGCCCCTCCGCCGTCTCGCGCAGCGCGGTGCGCTGGGCCTCGACGAAGGACAGGAGCGTGCCCCGCTCGTCGCCGGGGACCTCTGTGGAAACCTGAGCCATGGCCGACCGCCTCTTTCCGTGGTGGTTCTTCTCCTGCTGACGAGAACCACGCTACGGAGCCTTGCGGTCAGCTTCTGTCCTCAACTCTCCCGCGTTCCCGGGGAGCCGGTCACTGGCCCTCGCCCTCCTGCCGGATGGCGGGCAGAGCCGTCGCGGGCTGCGGCAGCAGGGCCTTGGACAGGTCCTGCTTGCCCGTCGGGTCGAGCCCGTACATCGCCTCGTAGATCTTGCGCACCGCCGGCCCGGAGGCGCCGGATCCGGTGCCGCCCTGGGAGATCGTCATGACGATGGCGTAGTCCTCCGTGTACGAGGCGAACCACGAGGTGGTCTGCTTGCCCTGGACCTCGGCGGTACCGGTCTTGGCGTGCATCGGGATCTGCTTCTGCGGCCAGCCGACGAAGCGCCAGGCGGCGCTGCCGCTGGTGGCCACCCCGGCGAGGGCCCCGTCGATGTCGTCGCGGGTCTTGGCGTCCATCGGCAGCCTGCCCTGCTCCTTCGGCGCGATCTCCCGCACCGACTGCCCGTCGGCGCTGACGACCGCCTTGCCGACGCTGGGCTGGTGCAGCGTGCCGCCGTTGGCGATGGCCGCGTAGACGGAGGCCATCTGGACCGGGGTGACGAGGGTGTCGCCCTGCCCGATCGAGTAGTTGATCGCGTCACCCTCGCGGAGCTGGTTGCCCTGCCGGCAGTTCTCGTAGGCGATCTTCTCGGCGAAGCTGCCGTTCTTCTTGCCGTCCCGGCACCAGGCGTCCTTGTTCGCCTCGAAGAAGTCCTGCTTCCACTTCCGGTCGGGGATCCGGCCGGGCACCTCGTTCGGCAGGTCGATGCCGGTGCGCTTGCCCAGGCCGAACTCGTGGGCCGTCTTGAAGAACCAGTCGCTCGGGTCCTTCTTGGGCTTGATGCCGCCGTCCTTCTTCCACTCCTGGTCGGCGATGGCGTAGTAGACGGTGTCGCAGGAGACTTCCAGGGCGCGGCCGATGGTGATGTCGCCGTGGCCCTGCGACTCGAAGTTCGTGAAGGTCTGGTTGCCGACCGAGTAGGCGCTGGGGCAGGGGTAGCGCCGGTTGAAGGGGTAGCCGGCGTTGACCGCGGCCGTCGAGGTGACCACCTTGAAGATGGAGCCGGGTGCCGCCTGGGCCTGGATCGCCCGGTTCAGCAGGGGGTAGTTCGACTCCTTGTCGGTGAGGGACGCGTAGTCCTTCGCGGAGATGCCGCCCACCCAGGCGTTGGGGTCGTAGGTCGGGTTCGAGGCCATGGCGACGATCCGGCCGGTCTTGGCCTCCATCACCACGACGGAGCCGGCGTCGGCCTCGTAGTTCCTGCGGGTGTTCTTGTCGTACGTCCCGCGGGCGTCGACCATCGCGTTGTTCAGCTCGCGCTCGGCGACCGCCTGTACGCGCGAGTCGATCGAGGTCACGATGTTGGAGCCGGGCTGCGCCGGGTCGGTCACGCCCTGGCCGAGGATCCGGCCGAGGTTGTCGACCTCGTAGCGGGTGACGCCCGCCTTTCCGCGCAGCTCCTTGTCGTACGTGCGCTCCAGACCGGAGCGGCCGACCTGGTCGGACCGGAGGTACGGGGAGTCGGACTTCTTCGCCTTGACGATCTCCTCGTCGGTGACCGGCGAGAGGTAGCCCAGCACCTGGGACGTGTTGGCCTGGTCCGGGCCCGCGTAGCGGCGCAGGGCCGTCGCCTCGGCCGTGATGCCCGGGAAGTCCTCGGGGTGCTCACGGATCTGGAGGGCCTGCTCGGTGGTGGCCTCGTCACTGACCGGGATCGGCTGGTACGGGGAGCCGTTCCAGCAGGGCTGCTTGGTCTTGGAGTCGCAGAGGCGGACCTTGTCGATGACCTCCTGGGCGTCCATGCCCAGGACCTCGGCGAGGCGGGTCAGCACGGACCTGCCCTTGTCCTTCATGGTCAGCAGCTCGGTGCGGCTGGCGGAGACCACCAGGTGCGTCGCGTTGTCGGCGAGCGGGACCCCGCGCGCGTCCAGGATCGACCCGCGCACGGCGGGCTGGATCACCTGCTGGACGTGGTTGTTCTTGGCCTCGTCCGTGTACTCCTGGCCATTGCGTATCTGCAGGTACCAGAGCCGTCCGCCGAGCGTGAGGAGCAGCGAGAAGACGACGACCTGGATGACGACGAGCCGGTTCTGGACCCGAGGGGTCCGGCCGGTCTCCGGAATGTTGCTCAACCCTGATCTCCCCCGGACGCGAGCCGTACGCCCGGCCGAGTCTAGGGGGTGCCGCGGGATCGGTCCGGACGGCCTGCCTGCTGCCGGTCAGGTCCACCGGGTCGCGACGCCCGGCACGGCACTAGAAGGGGAACTGCGTGCGGCCGTGCTGTACCGAGATCCACTTCTGGGTGGTGAAGGCCTCCACGGTGGCCTCGCCGCCCAGCCGCCCCAGGCCCGAGTCCTTCTCCCCGCCGAACGCGGCGAGGGGCTCGTCCCCGATGGTGGAGTCGTTGACGTGGATCATGCCGGTCTCGATGCGCCCCGCGAAGCGGACCCCGCGCTCCACGTCCCGCGTGTGCACCGCGCCGCTGAGCCCGTACGGGGTGGCGTTGGCGAGGCGCACGGCCTCGTCCTCCCCGTCGAAGACCACCAGCAGCGCCACCGGCCCGAAGATCTCCTGGCCGAGCAGCGGGGAGTCCTCCGGGAGCCCGGCCAGCACGGTCGGCTCGACCAGGTTGCCGCGCGTAGACCCTCGTACGAGCGCCTGCGCGCCGGACTCCACGGCGCGGTCCACGAGCGCGGTCAGGGCGTCGGCCTGGAAGGAGTTGATGAGCGGGCCGATGTGGGTGTCGGCCTCGCGCGGGTCGCCGGTCTTCAGGGCGCGCACCCGGGCGGTGAACTTCTCGGTGAACTCCTCGGCGACCGAGGCGTCGACGAGGATCCGGTTGGCGGCCATGCACACCTGGCCCTGGAAGACGAACCGGCTGAAGACGGCCGCGTCGACCGCGTAGTCGAGGTCGGCGTCGTCGAGGACCACCAGGGCGCTGTTGCCGCTGAGTTCCAGGACGGTCCGCTTGAAGTGGCGGGCGGCGACGGAGCCGACGTGCCGGCCGGTGCGGTCGGACCCGGCGAAGGAGATCACCTTCGGTACCGGGTGGGTGAGGATCGCGTCGCCGATCTCGGCGATGTCCGTGACCAGGACGTTCAGCAGTCCGGCCGGAAGGCCCGCGTCCTCGAAGATCTTGGCGATGATCCCGCCGCCGGAGACCGGGGCGTTCTGGTTCGGCTTGACGACCACCGCGTTGCCCAGCGCGAGGGCCGGGGCGACCGACTTGATGGTCACCAGGAGCGGGAAGTTGAAGGGGCTGATCACGGCGACGACCCCGACCGGGAGGCGCTGGACCCGGTTCTCCTTGCCCTGGACCAGGGAGGGCAGGATGCGGCCCTCGGGCCGGATGGCCAGCTGGACCGCCTCGCGCAGGAACTCCATCGCGAGGTGGACCTCGAACTCGGCCTTGGGACGGGTCCCGCCGAGCTCGTCGATCATCGCCTCGACGATCTCCTTCTGGCGCTCCTCCGTGATGCGCAGGGCGCGTTCCAGTACCGCGCGTCTCGCGTAGGGGCTGGTGGCGGCCCATTCCTTCTGGGCCCGCTCGGCCGCGCGGTAGGCCCGGTCGACCTGCTCGACCGTGGCCACCGTGATGGCCGCGAGCTTCTCCCCGTTGTACGGGTTGACGTCGATGATGTCCCACGAACCGGTGCCGGCCAGCCATTCGCCGTCTATGTACTGGTGAGCAAGGTCGGTGAATATGGACATGCCATCCCTTACTGCGAGCGCGCACCCTTGCGCTGCACCGGAGACCGATCGGTCGTCATACACTGATCAGACGTCATAGTACGTGCGGATCAAGACAGTTGGAGCAGTCCACGCAGGAGATCCCGGGTCCTGTCGGGATCCGGGCAGTCCGACTGGAGGCGTCGCATCGCCCGCGCGTACTGCGCCACTTCCTCTTCTTTGTCCAGGTAGAGGGCGCTGGTGAGCTGTTCCAGATAGACGATGTCCTGCAGGTCGGACTCGGGGAAGCGCAGCAGGGTGAAAGCTCCGCTCTCGCCCGCGTGGCCGCCGAAGGAGAAGGGCATCACCTGGAGCTGCACGTTCGGCCGCTGGCTGATCTCGATCAGGTGTTCCAACTGCCCGCGCATCACGTCGCGGTCGCCGTACGGGCGGCGCAGCGCGGCCTCGTCGAGGACGGCGTGGAAGACCGGGGCGTTCTCGGAGACGAGGACCTTCTGGCGCTCCAGGCGGAGCGCGACGCGGCGGTCGATCTCGGCGGCGGTCGCACCGGGCATGCCGCGGCTGACGACGGCGTGGGCGTAGGCCTCGGTCTGCAAGAGCCCGTGGACGAACTGGACTTCGTAGATCCGGATGAGCGAGGCGGCGCCCTCCAGGCCGATGTACGTCTGGAACCATCCGGGCAGCACGTCGCCGTAACTGTGCCACCAGCCGGTCGCGTTGGCCTCCCGGACCAGCCCCAGCAGGGACTCGCGCTCGGCGGTGTCCGTGACTCCGTAGAGCGTGAGGAGGTCTTCGACGTCCCTGGCCTTGAAGCTCACCCTTCCCAACTCCAAGCGGCTGATCTTCGATTCGGATGCGCGGATCGAGTAGCCGGCCGCCTCACGGGTGATGCCGCGGGATTCTCGGAGTCGCCTGAGCTGAGAGCCCAGGAGGATGCGTCGCACCACAGAACCGCTGGCTTCTGCGGTCACTAGTCCTGCCCTCCCCATCGCAATGGTGTGCGCGTGCTCGGCGGGGCCCCCGTACCCCGGTGCCGCAGTCTGCCACCAAAACGCATCGGCCCGTACTCGTTCTGTAACGGAATCCGGCGTCCCGGAAAAGAAGTCCGTAAGTATGCGTAGGAAGAAATGAGCAAGAACCGTCACGGGAGTGGACGGGTCGGGCGCGTGCACGTGCATCTGCCCTTGCATCCGGCTTCGGCATTCGGAACGATGGTGCCGCGCACCTGCGTGCTCTTCGCGCCGGCGCCGGACCCACCCCGCAGTTCTCTTTGGACGATGCCGCCGCTTCGTCCGCGAATCCCGGGAGTGCCTCGCATGGGGACGAATGGATCGACCATGCTCGAGCCGTTACGGCAGGGGCTGCCCCCGGTCGACCCCACGGCTGTCTCCGGGTCCGCGTCCTGCGCTCTGCCCGCCCGCTTCGAGGCGGTGCGGGGCGCACGTTCGTTCACCCGGTCCACGCTGTCCCAGTGGGGCCTGGACGACCGCTTCGACGACGTCTCCCTGGTCGTCTCCGAACTCGTCACCAACGCGCTCCGCCATGCCCTGCCCGAAGAAACCCGGCCGGGCGAGCCGGAGGCGGCGGTGCGGCTGCACCTGATGCGGTGGAGCACGCGGCTGGTGTGCGCGGTGCGGGACCCCAGCGAGGACCGGCCCGGCGGGTCGTTCACACCGGAGCGGCACGACGAGAACTGCGACCTGGAGTCGGGGCGCGGACTGTTCCTGGTCGACGCGTACAGCGACAGCTGGGGCTGGCACCCGCTCGCGGGCCGGCTGACCGGCAAGGTCGTGTGGGCGCTGTTCCTGCTCCCGGACTGCTGACACGGCACGAAGGCATTCGGGGCGCGGGTCACGTTGAAGACGGGAAAACGCGGGGCCACTGGCCGGGGTTGATCATTTCGATCAGTCCCGGCCAGTGCACGTGCATGGCTTGAACCGAGGCGCTGTTCCTTCAGCCGATCAGGTGATCGAACTCGCCGTCCTTGACGCCCAGCAGCAGGGCCTCTATCTCGGCCGGCGTGTACACGAGCGCCGGCCCGTCCGGGAAGCGCGAATTGCGCATGGCGACGTCGCCGCCCGGCAGCCGGGCGAACTCCACGCAGGAACCCTGCGAGTTGCTGTGTCGGCTCTTCTGCCAGGTCAGCTCAAACATGGAAGCGAGTTCTGCAGCTGCCATCCCGTTGTACGCGTGGTCCACAGGAAGCCCCCGATAGTGCAGATGTCAACTCCACCGGATCATAGCTGTGTTCATAAGCGCATGCATGGGCAGATGCACGTGCACGCGCGGTACTGCCTTGATCACTGTCAGGGGCGAAGAGCCTCCGACACCTCGTCAAGAGAGCCCAGGAGCTGCCCCGCGGCCCCCCGCAGAACACCCGATTCCGGAGCATTCCAGTCGGCCAGCAGGCTCCGCACCCCGTCCCACTCCGGAACCCGGCGCTCCCGCACCGCCTTCGCGCCCGCCTCGGTCGCGGCGCGCAGGGCCTCGGCGAGCTCGGCCGCACCGGGCACCGGGTCCTGCGCCCGGTCGGGTACGTGCGCCTCCAGCAGCATGGCGTTGCGGCCGAAGGCGGCCACCGCGTCCCCCGCCCCGTCGGCGGCCGCCCGGGACAGGCCCCGGTGCCGCACCGGCTCCCCCTCCGCCCGGGCCAGCGCCTCCTGCCACGCGACCCGCGCGTCACGTGTCGCCAGCAGGGCCTCCCGGACGTCGGCACGCCGGGCCCCGGCCGGATCCGCGTACTGCCCGAGCACGGCGGCCGCGTACCGGCCGACGGCGGCCACCCAGTCGGCGAGCCTGGTCCGCAGCCGCGGGGTCTCCCAGGCCGGGTAGACGGCGTAACCGACCATCGCGAGCACCCCGCCGACCAGGGTCAGCGCGATCCGGTCGGGCACGGTCTGGTCCCAGCGGACGCCGCCCATGCCGAGCAGGAAGACGACGTAGGCGGAGACGAAAAGCTGCGCGACGGCGTACCCGGTGCGCATCAGCACGTACATCAGCCCGGCGCTGACCACCGCGAGCAGACCCGACAGGTACATCCCCGGCTGCGCCAGCTGCACGATCGCGGTGGCGACACCGACCCCGGCCAGGGTGCCGGCGAAGCGGGCCACCGCACGGGACCAGGTCTGCGAGAAGTCGGGCCGCATGACCATCACCGAGGCCATCGGCGCCCAGTAGGCGTGCCCGAACGGCAGCGCGTGCCCGACGAGGTAGCCGGCGCAGGCCACCGCCGACACCCGCACCGCGTGCCGCAGGACGGGCGAGCCCGGGTGCAGCTCGGCCCGTACGTCCTTCAACACCACCGGCACCAGCCGCGTCAGGCTGGGCCGCAGCATCGCCTCACCGGGATCGGCGGTGCGCCCGGAGCCCGGCGCGGCCGTCTCCAGTACGTCGTCCAGCAGCGCGGCGAGCCGGCGCGCGGCCCGCAGCGGCGCCCCCCGGAGCAGGTCCGGCAGGTCGGGGGCCTTCAACACGGCCAGCGAGGGCGCGGGCAGCCGTACGGGCTCCCCCTGCCGGATCGCCCGCGCGGCGCAGTCCAGTACGGTCGCGGCGGCGGCGAGCAGCTCCCGCACCCGGTCCCGGCCCGGCCCCTCGGCGGGCGCCCCGACGGCCGGGTCGGCGAGCGAGGCCAGCACCGGCCGGATCCGCTCCGCGAGCCCGCGCGCTCCGTGCAGCTCGGCGGGACGCCGACGGGCCTGCCGGACGGTGACCGCGGCCGCGGCCCGGGCCTTCATCAGGGGCTCCGGGTCGAAGGGCGCGGCGGGGTCGTGGCGCAGCCGGCGGGCGTAGTCGGCCTCGGCGGCCAGCGCGTCGGCCAGCGCGTCACGGTGGGCGCCCCAGCGGCGGACCGGGAAGAGCACGATCAGCAGCGCCTGGACCACCCCGCCGGCGGCGATCATCGCCGCGTGTCCGGCCGCCTGCGGGACGGAGGTCGGCAGGGTCACGGTGACCAGCATGATGGCGACGTTGCCGGAGGCGATGATCCCGGCGGTGGGCCCGGCGGCCCACATCAGCCCCGAGGCGAAAGCCCAGAGCGCGAGCAGCAGGAGGAACAGCCCGGTCTGCGAGGCGCCGACCAGGTAACCGACGAACGTGGAGACGGCCAGGGTCAGCCCGGAGGCGAGGGCGAGCACCGGGCGCGGACGCCAGCTCGGCTGGAAGGTGGCGATGGCGGCCATGAAGGCGCCGAACGCCGAACTGGCGGCGGCGCCCGGCCCGAGGAAGACCAGCCCGGCCCCGATCACGATCGCGAGCCCGACGGTGGCCCGCAGGGCGACGAGGGGCTCCAGCGGGGTCCGGGCGACCTTCACGCCCGAGCGAGCGGTGTCCTTCAGCGCCCGGAGCCAGCTCATGGACCGAGATTAGCCGCGATCGGGCTTTCGCCCGATTCCCGGAGTTCATCAGGGTTCTTCAGGGCTTCTTCAGATTTGTCAGGGGCCGGGTGGTGCCGGTTCCATGGGCCCGATCTTCGGAAAAGCATCCGGATCATCCGAAAGGTGGAACGCCCATGCTCCGCAACGCCGTCGAGCCCTGGCACCTGATCGTCGTCCTGGTGGTCTGCCTGCTGGTGTTCGGCTCCAAGAAGCTCCCGGACATGGCCCGCTCGCTGGGCAGGTCGGCCCGCATCCTGAAGGCGGAGTCACGCGCCCTACGGACGGAGGACAGTCCGTAGGGGCGGGGCCGGGGGGCCTCGGGCGGGGGCCGGGGGGCCGCAGGCCGGGGCCGGGGCCTCAGGCCAGAGCCAGGGCCACAGGCCAGAGCCAGGGCTAGCCCTTGGGCAGGGGGTGGCGGCGGCCGCCGCCCACGTGCGCGGCGTCGGCGGCCGCGGTCCCGTCCTCCCAGCCCGCGTGGTCGGTGGCGCCGCGCAGCCGGGTGGTCGTGGTCCGGGGGAACATCTCGTCCGCCCGTGAGGTGACGGCGACGTCCCGGGCCACCAGGGCGGGCAGGTTGTCCGGGGCTTCGGTGGCCGCGTGCTCGGCGGTCTCCGCGAGCCGGCGCCCCAGCCGGCTGGCGTAGGCGAGCAGGAACGACTGCCTGAAGGTCTTGGTCCGCTTGCGGCCGCCGGCGCGCTGCGCGGCCTCGGCCCGGGTCATCGCCGCCGTCCCCTGTACGAGCAGCGAGGTGTAGAGCAGTTCCACCGCCTCCAGGTCGCTCTCGAAGCCGACCACCGTGGAGAACTCGAAGCCGCTGTTCCACACCGCCCGGCAGCGGTTGGCGGTGGCCACCGCGTCGAGGAGCACCGCCTTGGCCTCCTCGTACGGCGGCTCGACCCCGATCCGGCAGGCTCCCGGGACCTGCGCCGGGCCCCCGCCGCGCACGGCCAGCAGCGCCTCGTCCACCGTGTGGCGGGCCATCAGTTCCTGCGCCTTCGCGCTGAGCGCCTCCGCCTCCTCCGGGAAGGTCGTCGCCTCCGCCTTCGCCAGCAGCGCCCGGATCCGGCCCAGCATGCGCGGCTCGATGTGCGCGTGCTCGGCGAGGGCGTCGGCCGGATCGCCGGGCAGCGGTCCCACGGGCTCGATCGACGGCAGCCGGATCAGCAGCCGGAAGACCTCCAGGACGGCGGTGGCCAGCGTGAACCGGTCCGCCTTCTCGCGCCGCGCGAGCTGCTCGGCGTACGCGTCGTCCCCGTCCCCGTCCCCGTCCGCGTCGGACCGGCTCCACCACACCTCGGCCTCGGTCCACCGCTCCGGGAGCCGCGCGTAGCGGCGCGCCTCGGCGGCGATCACGTCACCGGTGATCCGCAGGTGGACGTCGTCCAGGTCGCGGCGCACCAGCCGCAGCACGTCCGCCGGCTGCCAGCCGCGCTCCCAGGCCTGCCGTACGTACGCCTCTCCGCGCGCCAGCAGCTCCCGCCCGGTCCCGCCCCACCGGCCGGGGTCGGCGGCGAGCACCGAGGCCCCCGTGTCCAGGCCCGCTTCGTCCTGGGCGTAGAGGGCGGCGGCGAAGGCGCGGTCGACGGTCTCGGCATACTCACTCACCCCTTCAGCTTGGCATGTCCGCCTGCCCGCCTCACGCCCGGCGGTCGCCCCCGGCACGCGACCCCCTCGACGCCACGCCCGAGCCCGCTCACCCCCCACCCGACCGGCAACGCCACAGTCACCCGCACGACCCCCGCTCCGCCCACCACACCCACCACCTCGGTCCCCGATGCCCCGACCACCCCACCACCGGGCACGGGACGAGCCGCAGGCGCACCCCTGGGCGCGGGCACACCCCGACGGGGCACAACCCGGGGCGGGCACACCCCGACGGAGCACAACCCCGGGGCACGCTCAGCCCCAAGGCGGCCACACCCCGACCGGGCGCAGCCCCGGGGACGGGCACAGGCCCGGGGCACAACCCTCGGGCGCGGGCACACCCCCGCGGGGCACAGCCCCGGGCACGGGCGCAACCCGACGGGCCGCAGCCCCAAGGGCACGCTCAGCCCCGGGTGGGCACAGCCCGACCGGGCGCAGCCTCAGGGGCAGGCACACCGACCGGGCGCAGCCACCGGCGCGGGCGCAACCCCGGGCTGGCGCGGGCGCACCCCGACGGGCGCAGCCCACGGGGGCGCACCCCGGGCAGGCACAGCCCCGGGGACAGGCGCAACCCGGCAGGGCCCAACCCTCGGGCACGTACACACCCCCCACGGGGCACAGGCCCGGGGGCAGCACACCCCGACAGGGGCACAACCCCGGGCAGGCACAGCCCCGGGGACGGGCGCAACCCGGCAGGACCCAACCCTCGGACCCGGACACACCCCCACGGGGCACAGGCCCGGGGGCAGGCACACCCCGACGGCGCCCAACCCTCGGGCACGGGCACACCCCGACGGGGCACAGCCCCGGGGCACGCTCAGCCCCCCCCAAGGGGGGGCGGGCACACCCCCACGGAGCGCAACCCCAGGGGCAGGCGCACCCCGGCGAGGCGCAGCCACCGGCGCGGGCACAACCCCGGGCGGGCATGGGCACAGCCCGGCCGGCCGCAGTCCCCGGCCCCGCCGGGCGGGCCGCGGGGTGTTGTCAGACCCCGGTGGGACACTCCACCCGTGAGCGACCAAGCCGGCCGGTGGGCCCTCGCCGAGCACGGCGACGGGTGGTGGCACGCCGCACCCGTACACGCCGCGCCCGTACCCCCCGCGCCCGTACCCCCCGCGCCCGGCGCCCGGATCACCGTGCGCGACCCCGCGGAGGCGATCCGCGCCGCCCCGCCCGGTACGCGCTGGATCTGGCGGTCCACCGCCGCCGTGTACCCCCGCCTGCTCGCCGCAGGCGCCCGCGTCGAGCGGTGCTACGACGTCGAGGACGCCGAGCTGCTGCTCCTCGGCCACGAGGGCCGCTTCGGCGAGCCCCGCTCGGCGGCGGCCGCCTGGGCCCGCCTCACCGGCGGCCCCGTACCGCCCGATCCGCCCCAGCGCGCCGCGGAGCCCGGCACGCAGGACTCCCTCTTCGATCCGCAGCCCGCTGTCCCGGTCACCCTGGACGCCCTGCTCGCGGTCCACGCCGATCAGGAGCGCCGGCTCGCCGCCACCGCCCACCCCGACCGGATGCGCCTGCTCGTCGCGGCCGAGTCCGCCGCGTTCCTCATCGCCGCGGAGATGCACCGCGCGGGCCTGCCCTGGCGGGCCGACGTACACCGGTCCCTGCTCACCGAGCTGCTCGGCGAGCGCTACGCCGGCCGCGGCGAGCCCCGCCGCCTGGCCGAGCTCGCCGACGAGGTCTCCGCCGCGTTCGGCCGACGCGTACGCCCGGACCTCCCCGCCGACGTCGTCAAAGCCTTCGCGGAGGCCGGGATCAAGCTGAAGTCGACCCGTCGCTGGGAGATCCAGGAGCTGGACCACCCCGCCGTGGAGCCCCTGATCGCGTACAAGAAGCTGTACCGGATCTACACCGCGCACGGCTGGTCCTGGCTCGCCGACTGGGTCCACGACGGCCGCTTCCGCCCCGAGTTCGTACCCGGCGGCACCCTCACCGGACGCTGGGTGACCAACGGCGGCGGGGCCCTTCAGATCCCCAAGGTGATCCGGCGGGCCGTCGTCGCCGATCCCGGCTGGCGGCTCGTCGTCGCCGACGCCGACCAGATGGAACCCCGCGTCCTCGCCGCGATCTCCCGCGACCCGGCCTTCATGGAGGTCGCGGGCCGCCCCGAGGACCTCTACACGTCCATCTCCCGCCAGGGCTTCTCCGGTGACCGAGACATGGCCAAGATCGCCGTACTCGGCGCCGTCTACGGCCAGACCTCCGGCGACGGCCTCAAGAACCTGGCCGCGCTCCGCCGCCGCTTCCCCCGCGCCGTGGCCTACGTCGACGACGCCGCCCGCGCCGGCGAGGAGGGCCGGCTCGTGCGGACCTGGCTCGGCCGGACCTGCCCGCCGCCCGTCTCCCCCGCCGAGGACGACGGCGAGGCCGGGGTCCCGCAGGACCGCGAGGACGGCTGGACCCCGAGCTACGCCTCCACCAACACCCGGGCCCGCGGCCGGTTCACCCGTAACTTCGTGGTGCAGGGCAGCGCCGCCGACTGGGCGCTGCTGCTGCTCGCCGCCCTGCGGCAGGCCACCGCCGGGATGCGGGCGGAGCTGGTGTTCTTCCAGCACGACGAGGTGATCGTGCACTGCCCCGCCGAGGAGGCCGGGGCCGTCGCCTCGGCGATCCGCGCCGCCGGTGACCGGGCGGGCCGGATCGCCTTCGGCGACACCCCCGTCCGTTTCCCGTTCACCACGGCGGTCGTGGAGTGCTACGCCGACGCGAAGTGAGCCCGGGCCCCGCACGCCGTCAGCGGCCCCAGAGTTCCTTCCAGTTGTCGCTCAGCGCGATCTCCTTCAGCTGCTCCACGGTGAGCACCGGCGCCGTCCGGCTCGGCGTGCCCGACTGCTTCGGCGCGTTGTACGCCGAGACCGTCACCCGCTTCCCGTCGGAGCGCAGGGTGTCCACCGTCCAGCGGACCACGGCCCCGCCGTTGTCGACGGGCCCCTGCGACACCTTCATCCGGACCCCGCCCGGCTGCGAGGTGGCCCCTGCGGCGAAGCCCGAGCTGTCCGTCTGGTCCATGATCCGGAGTTCGATCAGCGACTCGCCGTTGCCGTCGTCGAGGAGCACGTAGCCGTAGCCGCCCTCGCCGCCGCGTCCGACGGGCGGGATCTCGTACCGGCGGAGCAGGTGTTCCAGCGCGTCCTTGGCGACGACGGCCTTCGAACCCGGCCCCGTGTCCCCCGGCTTCGTCTCCGGGCGGGCGGCCGGCAGGTCCTCCAGGGCGGGCCGCCACTTGTCGGAGAGCGCGAGCGCCTTCATCCGCGCCATCGTCAGCACGGGGTCGGGCCGGCTGACCCGGGAGTCCTTCTCCGTGGGCGCGTTGACCTCCGACGCGTCGACGAGGAAGCCCTCCGGGGTGGCCAGGGTGGCCCGCCAGTTCTTGGCGTCCTTGCGCTCGTCGTCGTAGACGTACGACTGGACGAGCAGCAGCCGGGACCCGTCGGGCAGCTTCTCCTCCACGCAGGAATCGACGTGCTTCACGACCTTCCGGTCGGGGCAGGTCGTCATCTCCTTGGCCATCGCACCGACCGGATCGATCCGGGTGAGGCTGACGCCGATGCTCCCCCGGCCCTTCCCGTCGTCGATCACCCCCCGCACGTACGGGCCGGGTTCGTCCCCGGTACCGCGGCCTTCCGAGCTGATCAGGTTCGCCGGCGCCACGAGCTCCCTGAGGATGTCGCCCAGCCGGCCGGCGGAGACGGCGCCGGTGCCGGCACTGGAGGGAGGGCCGTCGGCGGACCCGGACTTCGGCAGCCGCGGCGGCGCCGCGACGTCTCCCCCGCTGCCGGGGCCGAGCAGTCCGGTGCTCCAGGCGCCGGCCCCGCCCACCAGGGCCAGCGCCAGCGCCGACCCGCCGACGACGGCGGCCCGGCGCCGGGCCACCAGCCGTCGGCCGCGCCGCTCACCGGCCTCGACCAGGGCGTTCGAGTCGGTGGTGAATCCGGCGCCCGCGCTGCGGAGGGCTTCGCCGAGCTCGTCTTCAAAAGGCATGGGGAACGGAACCTTCCGCTTCTGGGTGAGGGGTGCGCGACAAGACGGACGGGGCGAACGGGAAGACGCCCCGGCGACGGCCCGGACGGCCCACGGCTCGGCGGCCGGGCGGCTCCGGCTCCGGGACCGGGACCGGGACCGGGACCGGGACCGGGACCCGGTTCAGTGGCTGGCGAACTCGGCCAGGCTGCCGCCCAGTTGCTCCCGCAGCCGGGCCAGCGCCCGGGACGACCGGGTGCGTACGGCCGCCGAGCTGACGCTCATCGCGTCGGCGGTCTCCTCGACGCTGCGGTCCTCCCAGTACCGCAGCACCAGCACGGCCCGGTCCTTGGGCGCCAGCCGCCCCAGCGCCTCCAGCAACGTCAGCCGCAGCAGCGGGTCACCGGCGCCGGCCGCCTGGTGCCCGCCCGGCTCGGGGAACTCCCCGAGGGGACGCTCCCCCGCCGAACGGCGGCGCTGGTGGGTGAGGAACGCCCGTACCAGCACGGTCTGCGCGTAGGCCGCCGGATTGTCGATGCGGGAGATCCGCCCCCAGAGCAGGTACATCCGCCCCAGGGTCTCCTGCACCAGGTCCTCGGCGAGATGGGTGTCCCCACTGGCCAGCAGACAGGCCGATCGGTACAGATGTCCCGACCGGCCCGCCGCGAACTCACGGAACCCGTCTCTGCGACCCTGCCGCATGCACTCCCCCTCGCGTCCGTCTCACCCCATTGACGCGACGGCGGCGGAGGAATGTTTCACCCCTCAGCCGAGATCGTGGAAATAGACGTGGAACTCCTCGCGCACGAAGCCTTCCGACTCGTACAGGCCCTGCGCGACGTGGTTGTCGTACGCCGTCTCCAGCTGCACCCCGGCCACCCCGGCCTCCTTCGCCCGGCGCAGCACCTCGCGCAGCAAGGCCCGGCCCGCGCCGGTGCGGCGGCCGGAGGGGGCGACGTACAGGTCGTTGAGGATCCACGCCGTGCTCAGGGTCAGCGACGAGAACGCCCGGTACACCTGCGCGAAACCGACCGTGCCGACGCCGGGCACCTCGGCGAGCAGGACGAGCGACTCGTCCTTCGCGATCCGCTCCGCCAGGAACTGCCGCGGTCCGTCCGGGTCTTCGGCCGGCACCTCGTAGAAGTCGAGGTAGCCGCGGAAGAGCTCCGCCGCGATGTCCAGGTCCGCCTCGCCCGCGACGCGGAGCACGGCCTCCGGGCCCTCCGCCGAAGACGTGACTCCGTGCTGTTCCGCCGCCCGGTCCCGCATGCCGATCTCCCTCGTTCACCCGCTCGTGCCGGCCTCCATTGTGCGCGGGCGAGCGCCGGGCCCGTGGGCCGGGTGGCCGCCGCACGGCCCGCCGGTCAGTGCGCGGTGACGGGCTGGGCCGGGAGCCGGAACACGTGGTCCGGGGTCACGATCTTCGTGATCGCCTCGCCGAACAGCGCGCTGGGCTCGGCGCCCTCGTACGCGATGTCCGTGTTGAGCAGCACCACCAGCGTGGCCTGCGACTGCGGCAGGTACACGGTCAGCGACTGGTAGCCGGGCAGGGATCCGTTGTGCCCGATCCAGCCGTCGACGTTGAAGATGCCGAGGCCGTACCCCGTGTCCGGGAGGTTCCCCGCCGGAGTCACCTTCAGCCGCTGCGCCTGGGTGGCGGGGGTGAGCAGCGTGCCCGTGGCCAGGGTCTTCGCCCAGCTCTTCAGGTCGCCGAGATCGGAGATCATCGCTCCGGCCGCCCAGCCCCAGGAGGGGTTCCAGTCCGTGGCGTCCTCGGTCTTCCCGGTGGCCGTCTGGTCCGTGTACCCGTGGGCGTGCGGGCTCGGGAACTCCGCGCCGACCGGGAAGAGCGTCCGCTTCAGCCCGGCCGGGGCCGAGACCTCCTCGTTGATGTACTCGGCGAGGGGACGCCCGCTCAGCTTCTCCACCACCAGCCCGAGCAGGATGAGGTTGGTGTTGCAGTACTGGAACTCCGCGCCGGGCTGGAACACCACCGGGTGCTTGAAGGAGTACCCCAGCAGCTCCTGCGGGGTGAACTCCCGGCGGGGGTCGCTGGTCAGGGCCTTGAAGAAGCTCTCGTCCGCGGAGTAGTTGAACAGCCCGCTGCGCATCCCGGCGAGCTCGCGCAGGGTGATCCGGTCCCCGTTGGGGACCCCGGCGACGTACTTCCCGATCGGGTCGTCGAGCCCGGCCTTCCCCTCGTCGACCAGCTGGAGCAGGGCCGTCACCGTGAAGGTCTTCGTCTCGCTGCCGATCCGCATGTTCAGGCCGGTCGCCATGGGCGCCTTCGTCACCTTGTCGGCGACCCCGAAGGCCCGTACGTACTCCCCTTTGCCCGGCGCCGACAGCGACACCATCACCCCGGGCACACCGGCCTGCCCGAGCACCTTCTTCACGGCCGCGTCGAGCTGCGCCGCCACCGCGGGCGTGAGCTGCGGAAAGTCGTCGGCCACGGGGGCCGCGGCCACGACCGGCGGGGCCACCCCGTCCGACGCGTACCCCGCTCCGGCGCCGAGCGGCACCACCACCAGCCCCACCGCGGCCGCACCCGCCACGACACCGCGCCACCGTGTCCTCATGGCCGGCCTCCTGCCACACGACGCCGAACCCCCGCTCCCTCCCAACCTAGCCCCGCCCCCAACCCCCCTGCGACCGGAACCCCACCCCGCCCTCCGCACCGCTCCCCGACCCGAAAACCACCCGCCCGACGCCCCTCCGCCAAGCTTCACCACGAACGCATGCGGCGGCCGTGTCCGGACACATGTGGCGGGCAGGTGCGTCTCCACCCCCGCCTCCGCGATCACCAGCCTCTGGCCGCTACCCACGCCGGACACCCCGTCCACCACCGCGCCCAGACCGCCCACCTCTCGCATGGTGAGCGACCTACATCCCCCCGGGCAACGCCCGCATCCACTCTCCAACCTCGCCCCAACACGCCCTGCATCCAGCGAGATTCGCCCTTTCCCCTGCTCCCGAGGCCCCCTGCACCGCTCCCCGCCTCGACAACCTGGCCCCGGCCTCCACCAGTCGAGGGACCCGCCGCTCACGGCCAGTCAGCGTTCCCCCCGCCCGATCACTCTTCGTAGTGCACCAGCCCCCCGAGCCAGAACCCCACGCCCGCCCCCAACCGTTCCGATCAACAGACGCACTCCGCCAGAAGGGGACGCCCGCGCACAAGCCCTCCACCGCCCGAACCGCCGCCACGCTCACCCGCCGCAGCCGAGCCGCCATCGGCTCAACACCCGCCACCGGCTTCGACCATCAAGTCGGCGGGGTCACCATGACGTGAACGCGCCCCAGACACTGCCCCGCTACGGCAAAGCGTGCGCGCGCATCGGCATCACCGGCGTGCGCCGGGTCAGCCAGTGCCACCACCTCACGAAGTGAGCCGCGCATGACCACCCAGCCCGCCCCCGAAGACGCCGCGTGGGAAGCCGAGCGCCGCCGCGCCGGCCTGGCCGCGTTCCTGATCGGCGCCGCCGCGTCCTCCGCGTTCTTCGCCTTCTTCCCGGGCCTCCCCCACGTCATCGACTGGGGCGCCATCGCGGTCGCCCTCACCGTCGGCGCCCTCGCCCGCTGGGCCTGCCGCTCCCGCATGAAGCGAAGCCACACCGCCCCCAGCCAGGACGCCGCTCATCACCTCCCGGCACCCCGAGCGGGCCACCGAAGGCGGAAATAGCAAAAGCCCCAGGTCACGGCGAGTGAGTCCTGGGGCTTCTACAGAGCCGCCTTCGGGATTCGAACCCGAGACCTACGCATTACGAGGCCCCACAAGATCATCCCATCTGGTGCCGGGCCGTGCCACAGAATCCCGTTTCCCCAGGTCAGAGCCCTACGCCCTGCAACCCACGTGCCGCTCAATCCACCCTGTTCCGCCCCGTCCGCTCACGCACCGCTCACGCAGATCGCCGCAAGGAGCTTCCGGCATGCGACACCGCGGGCACCCAGACCACATCTGGCAAAGTGTGACGTAGCGCACCTATCAAAGCTAGGCTGAACAGCCTTGCACAGGGCGGCTGTTGGGAGCGTTGGTGAACAAAGGCGGGCAGGGCGGCATGCCTCTGGAAGTGCAGCACATCAGGAGTGCTTTGCTTCGAGAATTTCAACACCGGATCTCCATGGACGATTTCAAAAAGAAGGACCCCAAAGAGCACGAGACAGCACTATTGTCACGGGCGGTATCGGCCAAGGCGGCCCGAATTCTCGCGGACTGCAACTCAGATGAGGCGGCGGCTGGAGTAATCGACGGCCGAGACGACTTCGGAATTGATTGCGTCGCATTCTCCGCCTCAGGCTCCGAACTCTGGCTAATCCAGGCCAAATGGAAGGATAAAGGGACGGCCGGGTTCGACACAGAAGCCGCCCTTAAACTAGTACACGGCCTGAAGAAATTCGACAATCGGGATCTCGATCATTTCAACGAGCGATTGCAGCTCCTGGCGGATCGTGTACACGGTGTCCTAAGGCTCCCAACCTGCAAGGTCAACCTGGTTGTGGCACTTATGGGCGATGGTCGACTCTCCGCAGAAACTCGCAATATCCTTGATGAGGCTGCTCAAGAATTCGGTGGGCTCGGGCGCACTGTCGAGTACCAGGTTGTGGATCAGAGAGACTTCCATCGGGCGATCCGAGAGGACCTCGAGCCGCAGCCGATCACGCTCAGGGCGACCATGGATCGGGAATGGTACACCCGCGAAACCCCGTTCAAGGCGGTAATCGGCGAGGTCAGCGCTGATCAGCTGGCGAGTTGGTACGGCGGAAAAGGCGATGGCGCCGAACATGAAAAAGGACACGGCGAGCGCCTATACGATCGAAATGTCCGCCGCTCTTTGGGGCTTACTGGCGTCAACCAAACAATGGTGGACTCCATGTTGGAGGACCCTGAAGGATTCCTCTATCGACACAACGGCATCACAGTACAGTGCGACCGGATCGAGCAGGAATACCATTCCAAGCGAGCAGTAGGCCAGCCGACCACCCTAACCCTGACCAACGCCAGCGTGGTCAACGGCGCACAGACAGTCACCTCAGCGTTCCGCGCGAATGAGATCAACCCCGAGGCGGTCGCGGAAGCCTACATCCTGGTGCGGATCATCTCCCTGGAGGGGGCACCTGAAGGCTTCGGGCGTTCCATCACCAAAGCCACCAATACGCAAAACCACATGGAACGACGGGATTTCATCGCAATCGATGCGGTCCAAAGTGAAATCCAGAAAGATTTCCGCCTCTCGCTGGACAAGGAATACGTATTTCGACGGGGCGAGTTGGATCCTGCTCCTGAGTCGGGCTGCTCAGTCACAGAGGCCGCCATGGCTCTCGCCTGCATGCACCGGGACTCATCACTTGCCGTGCGAGTCAAGGGTTCCACAAACGCACTCTGGATCGAGGGGCCAGGCGGGGCTTATACCCGGTTGTTCGGGCAGCAGCCGGGTGCCCAGCAGATCTGGCGCGCCGTCCAAGTATTCCGGATCGTGCGTGACCAATTGACAGAGCTGCGGACCAAGCTCGCTGGCCGCCCCGCCGCAGTGGCAGACAACGGCGCACTTCTTGTTGCCCACATGGTCTTCCAACGCATCGGCAGGGGCAGCCTCGACGAGTCAGATGGCGAATGGAATGACGTCCTTGCCGGGGTGCCAGAACAGGTCCTTGCCGTACTGGTGTGCCTGATCAGCATGGTCGACACCCTCTTTACGAGCAAGAGTTACGTGACCAGCACCTTCGCCAGCCAGGAACGCTGTGCACAGCTCGTTGCCGCTGTCCTCAGCATGCTTGAGGGCGGAACCGGACCAGAATCCCCCATGAAGCGGAAGGCCCTCCTGGAGGGTGCCGTACAGAGCCGACAGCGACGACCCCAGACGGTTCGATTGCTCGTCGACTACGAAGCAATTAAGGACAGCACCCCCCTCGAATATGCACCTAGCGCCGCGGAGGAGCTAGCCATCGGCAGCTGGCTCGACGCAGACCCTCGGCGACGTCGAGCCAGCTGGGTGAACGACCGGAAAACTCCGATCCTCTGGGAGGCCGACGGCCGACGCTACTCGCCGACTGGGCTGGTCTCCCATATTTGGAACGAAGCCGATTGGAAGGAGCAGTGGAGCGCTGTCCAGGGACCCAAGCAGTGGCGGGTACCGGGCGAGGGAACACTCGTAGAGATCGCTGAGCGACTCTGGCGGCGGATTGCTGCCGGGGACGGGATGGAGGACCGGAATTTGGAGTGATTCCCTTCACCCGTGGTCTCCACGACGGCTGGCCAGCTTGCCGAGCCAGCCGTCGTGGAGCCCTGTCCGCCCACTCACCACTCGCGTGTCCGGCCGCGCCGGCCAGCAACTCCCACCTGCTCAGAGCAGGGATTGCCTCCCACCACCGGGGGTGGTCCAGCTTGCCAGCACCGCCGATTTGAGACATCCGGCACTTCCCTGGCCATCAGCTGGACTCAGCCTCGACATCCAGTCGCACACCGTGGAATGCGCCAGCAATGATGCTGTCCAGGCCCTTACCATCGCCGACTACCTCAGCCACGACCTTGCCCAGCTCCCCGGGAGCAGCGAGCAGCATGTCCAGGATGCGATCGCGAACCTTCTCGGACTTCAGGAAGTTCTCCAGGCTGTTTTCCAATGCTCGCGACCTCAGAACCTCGTCGGACTTCGCAGCGTTGATCACGAGGGCCATCACGCCAGCGACCGCCGACTCCGACAGGTCGTCAAACAGGTTGTTAAGGGTGTCGATGACTTCCAGCAGCGGGACCATCTTGGGGTCCTTGACCCTGGCCGTACCCAGCGCGCTGGGGCCTGAGAGGTTGTCGCCCTTCTTGGTGACCGAAGCGTTCGTGGCCCCCTTGTCCTTCTGCTCGATCGCAACCAGTCGGGCGCTGGAGATATCAACCTCGTCATGGGCTCGGTCGGCCTTGATCCACTGAGCAAGCTCCCGACAGAAGGCGCAGAGGTCTTCCAGCGGTGAGCCGGAGTAGTCGTATACCTGGGACAGGAAGTCGTACAGGCGCACGAATGAGGACGTGTTCTTGCGAAACTGCTCGAGCCGTTCCACGGCCTGCGTATCCTCGTCGGCTTGGGCCTGAGCCCATGCCTGGGCGAACCGGTTCTGCGCCCGGCTCATTGCTGCGGTGATCTCGTTGCGATCACCGCGTTGGGCGCCCTGGACGAACTGAGTCACGTCCTGGGCATCAAAGATGCCGAAGGTTCGCAGCCCCATCGCCAGCACATGCAGCTGATTGGGGTCGGTCTCGGTCTCGATTTCGGCCTCTTCGTAGAACTGTGCGAACGCCGCCTGGATGTCCTTGGGCTCGTTCGTGAAGTCCAGGATGAACACCCGGTCCTTGACCATGCCGCCAGACCGGAAGGTGCGGTTTAGGCGTGAGAGCGTCTGCACTGCCTGGATGCCATCGAGACGCTTGTCGACATACATCGCGCACAGCAGTGGCTGGTCAAACCCCGTCTGGAATTTGTCCGCGGCTATCATCACGCGGTAGTTTGGCTCGGCGAACGCCTCGGCCAGGTCCGGGCCGGCACCCGGGTTCATCTTGGCCTCGGAGACCTCATCGTGGATGCCGTACTCCGGGTCATCGAGGGTGCCGGAGAACGCGACCAAGGTACCCAGGTCATAGCCCTTGGACTTGATGTGCTTGTCGATCGCCAACTTGTACCGCAGCGCGTGCTTGCGCTCGGAAGTGACGATCATAGCCTTGGCATGGCCGCCCAGCAGGCCGGCCACGTTGGCCCGGAAGTGCTCGACGATGATTTCGACCTTCTGAGCGATGTTCGTCGGGTGCAGCCGCACGAAACGCTTGAGGGCCTTGGCTGCGGCGGTCTCGTCGACGAGGTTGTCCTCCTCGTCGATGGAGACGTTGACCCCGTTCTTCTTGATCGCCTCGGCGATCTGGTAGACGGTCCCATAGCTCTGGTAACGCGGCAGAACATCCAGGATGAAGCCCTCCTGGATGGCCTGCTTCATCGAGTAGACGTCGAACGCGGACGGCTTCGCCTCAGGCGATACGCGGCGCCCGAACAGCTCGATGGTCTTGGCCTTCGGGGTAGCGGTGAACGCAAAGAACGACACGTTTGGAGTCGGCATGTCGGCCAGTGCGTTGATCGTGTCCTCGGCGTCCACCTCCACACCCTCGTCCAATTCCTGCCCACCGGAACGCAACACCTGACGAACCTTCTTGGCCGTTGCGCCGGCCTGAGAAGAGTGCGCCTCGTCCGCGATGACCGCGAAACGGTGGCCGGTCAGCGAATCCTCCTCGGAGAGGAGCTTGAGTACAGCTGGAAAGGTCTGGATGGTCACCACGACGATGCGGCGGCGGTCCTGTAGGGCCTTGAGCAGCGCACGGGACTTGGAGCCTTCGCCGGTGCGGGCCTTCTTGTCGACGTTGTAGACGTAGTCAGGCTTGCCTTCGATCTGCAAGATCGCCCGCTGCATCTGGTCATCCAGCACCGTGCGATCTGTGATCACTAGGACCGTGTCGAACGTCTTGCGGCCGGTTTGATCGTGCAGGTTCGACAGGTGGTGCGCTGTCCATCCGATGGTGTTCGTCTTGCCCGATCCTGCCGAGTGTTGGATCAAGAAACGGCCACCAACGCCTTCAGCTTCGATCTGGTCGATCATCCGCGAGACGGCCTTCCACTGGTGGAAGCGCGGGAAGATCACACTGGTTGACGTCTTGCGCTCACGTGTGATCGCGTTCGTGACGGCCTTGACGTCCACGAACAGCATGGACCCGAGGATCTCCAGCCAGGTGTCACGGGCCATGACCTGCTCCCACAAGTACGCGGTGGCCGGCCCGTCCTCGTTGACTGGGTTGCCCGCTCCCCCGTCGCTGCCCATGTTGAATGGGAGGAAGTGGGTGTTCTCACCCTCGAGGTGGGTCGTCATCCGAACCTCAGACTCGGTGACCACGAAGTGCACGAGCGCTCCGGTACCGAAGGCCAGCAGTGGCTCTCCCTTGGGATGGCGATCCTGGGCGTACTGCTTGACTGCAGCGTCGATGGACTGCTTGAAGTTGGTCTTCAACTCGAACGTGGCCACAGGGATGCCGTTGACGAACGCGACCAGGTCGATGCTGTCGTGTGGCGTCTGCCGGGAGTAATGCACTTGCCGCATGATCCGCAGGCGCACCTTGTCGTAAGCGGCCACGCGGGTGGCGTTCGTAGGGTCGGAGGGCCGCCACTGCACCATCTTCAGTTCGTCGCGCAGCCCAACTGGGACGTCCGATCGCAGCAGCTGGAGGGTCCCGCCCGGGCCGCCACCTCTGTTGTCGAGCGGCGTCGAGCGCAACTGCACGATCAGGTCCAGCAACGCCTGTTCTGCCTCTTGGGCCCGCGGGCCAGAACCGATGCCACGCTGCCACGCCTGTGGGTCCTGGTCCTGAAACCACCCGACGACATCATCCGGAAACAGGGCACGTTCGGCGTCGTACCCCTCGCCGTTGGGCGAATACAGCCACCCACTGGCAGCCAAGTACTCACAGATGCGCTTCTCGAACTCCGACTCGTACGTCAGGTCCACCAACGCTCAAACCTCCATCGGGATGTCCATCTGGCCGGTCACGGCCGCCGTGATGAGCGCCCTACGACGCTCCCTGGCGAGTTCGATGTGCCGCTGCGTCTTTGCGATCAAAGTGTCGATGTCTGCAATTTCAGCGTCCAGGCGTTTGAGGACGCGACACTGTTCAGCGATCTCGGGTACATCCATTGGGAGATTAATAATTTCATCCCTTGTGATGTTCAGCATCGATGAGCTCGCGCCAGTAGCATTCATCTCGATCAAGTCCCTGATTCGCCGGCTAGCCATCAGATAGGCGACATAACGCGGCAAAGCCTTGGACCCGTCGAGGGCAAGGGCGTAAAGCTTGTCGCTTAGCATCAGCCGCGGATAATCCCCAGATACCACTGCTGCGCTACCGACTAGGTCGCGAGTGTTAGCTCGCGAGACCACGAGATCGCCACGCCGCACAACGGTCGACGGTCGCGGCACCAGATCTTCTGGCAGTTCCTTATTTTCCTCCGGGCGGAATACCCCACGGTTGGCTGCCCCTGCCTTCAGAACTGCCCAGGTCTGGATACCATCACCAGGCCACGGAAGGCACTGCGGGCTCCAGCCCTGCCGAATGGACTGCACCAGGTGCTTCAGCCGTGTACCAGGCACCGCTGGCACGACCCCTGCAAGCTCATGCTCCACGACAGCTTGGCGTCGTTCCTGCAGCAGTCCAACGAACCGGTCCTGCGCAGCAATGAGCCTGTCAATCTCTCCCGTCTCGCGATCCAGATGATCAGCAATGAAGCGTTGCTCTGGACCGGAGGGAAGCGGTATGGGAATAGCGGCCAGCTTCTCGGCCGTCAGATGCGGCATGGAGACGACGTTGCAGTATCTCCGAATGAATCCAGTAGCACGGAGGGCGATCAGATAGTAGGCGAGAAATCTTCCATCGTTATCCCCGTTCGACCGGATGCGGTTAATCGAGTTCTGGAACCCCCACCCATCGAGGTCTCCACGGATGTACGCGGCACGTCCGAAGCCACCCTGTCCGCCCTCGACCACGACCACGTCGCCCTGGCGGAGGGTGAGGTCGCGCAGCTCTCGGGGCGAGAACCACATTTCTTTGACGTCATCCAACGCGAGGACACCATCAGGCTGGACGTTGGCCGCCCTCATGTACGCAGCAAGGACATCCTGGCCAGTGTCTTTTGTCTGCAGCATCTTGCCCAGAGTGACGCTACCCAGATGCTTAACCTGGCCGATTTCCCATGGCGGATTGGTGTCTCCCCAAGGAAGGGGGGTGCTCACTTGCTCTCCTCCACCTTGCGAAGCAGGCCGAGGATCTCCTGCAGGGAATCCTCGAGGTCAGCGTCGATCTCAGAAAGGCTTCGCGGGGGAACGTACTTGTAGAAGTGGCGAGGGAAAGGGATCTCGTAGCCCACCTTGGTCTTGGAGTAGTCAACCCAAGCGTCATCGAAGTGCGGCTTGACCTCCTTCGTGAAGTACGCCTTGGTAGTGGCGTCCTTAGCGTCATGGCCCTTGGCGTGCCCACCCCAGCCGAAGGGAACGATCTCAGAGTCACGAAGGGAGATGTCAGGCTCCGGCTCACCCTTGTTCTTGCCGGACTGGACACAGCAGATCTCGGCATTCTCGTCGCGCTCGCCGAGGGTCTGCCACAGCGCCTTGCGCTGCGCGGAGGTCAGGCCAATTCCGCAAGAACCGAAGTGCTTGCCCAAGTCATTGAGGAAGTCCTCGCGGTTGAGGTACTGGCCCCCGTTGAAAGACATCAGGGAATCGATGAGGCCGTCGATCTTGCCGAGGGTCTTGTGCTCAGCAACCAGGGCTACACGTTCGGGTGTGGTCTCGAAGTTCAGACGAAGGGGCCGCTCGACCGTGATCTGCCAGAAGGCGAAGTCTAGATTGTCGAAGATCTTGGATGTGTCCGAGGACTCCATGTCCGCATACTGTTGCAGCACCCTCTCGCGAGCGGCATCCCCAACTTCAACTCGCTTAGAGCCCACGGACTTACGCATCTTGACGCCCAGCGCAGTCGCATCGACAAGCTGTACTTTACCCTTACGCTCGGGGCGCTTGGCATTGTCGAAGATCCACAGATAGGTAGCGATGCCAGTGTTGTAGAACATGTCGTTCGGCAGCGCCACGATAGCTTCGATCAGATCGTTCTCTAGCAGCCATCCGCGGATCTCGCTGGAGCCGGACCCAGCGGCACCGGAGAACAGTGGCGAGCCGTTAAGGACGATGCCGGCTCGAGCACCGCCGTCCTCGCTGTCGGCCGGGTTCATCTTGGCGATGGCATGTTGCACGAAAAGCAGGGCCCCGTCCGAAGTGGGGGGAAGGCCAGCGCCGAAGCGACCACCGAAGCCCCTCTTGTGCTCCTGTTCTACAACCTCGGCATCGTTCTTCCAGTCCACGCCGTACGGCGGGTTGGACAGAATGTAGTTGAACGTATCGTCCGGGAACTTGTCCTTGACCAGGGTGTTGCCCAGCACGATGTTCTGGGGGTTCTGCCCCTTGGCCAGCAAGTCGGAACGGCACAGGGCGTAGGACTCGGGACGCAGCTCCTGCCCGTACAAGACAAGCTCGGCGTCAGGATTCATGCGGTGCAGGTGTTCCTCTGCCACGCTGAGCATGCCCCCGGTACCGACGGTGGGGTCATAGATACTGCGGATCGCTTCGCCGGACAAGCCGTCGTCATCCTCGGCAAAGAGCAGGTCGACCAGCAGGTTGATAGCGTCGCGTGGAGTGTAATGATCGCCGGACTCGGCGTTGGAGGACTCGAAGTCCATGTAGATGAGATGCTCGAACAGCTCGCCCATCTTGGAGTTCGGCACGGCATCGGGGGACAGATCGAGGTCGCGGAACTGGCGGACGATCGTGGGCAGGATGCCACCCTTCTTCATCCGGTCGATGTGCCGAGGCAAGTCGAAGTTCGTGAAAACGTCGATGTCTTTACTGAACCCGTACACGTATTCCAACAGGTCATCAACCATGTCCTTGCCGGAGTCATATACCGAGGCCAGGGTGTGTTCGGTCGTGTTGTAGAACTTCACGCCACCGGTGACAGACTTGATCATCTTAACGCGCACAGTCTCGTTCGACTGAGTGGCAATGAGCTCAGCGACCCGGGCGCGCTGGGGCGCCATCACGCACTCCAAACGGCGCAGGATCGTCATGGGCAGGATGACGTCACCGGCCTCATTGCGGGCATAGACGCCGCGCAGGGTGTCGGCGATTGCCCAGACGTCCTTCTTCAGGTCGACCACTTGTGTTTCCTTCCGGGCGCGAATGCACATGGGGCGCCCACTGAGGGCTGACCAGTGAGGTGCCAGCTCACAGTCGAAAATGTAGATGGTGCCATCGACAGGATCGAGGCCACTTAGGAGATATAGTGCGTTTTGGGTGAAAGGTGCATTCGAGTTGGGTACGCACCTGGCACTCCCTCGACATGAAGGAAGTCACATCGAGGGCGTACAGGCTGGCCGAGGCACCTTACGACGGTGCCGCAAACGAGGCAGCCAGCCCCTGTAGCGCGGCGCCGCGAAGCATCACACTTTGATCGCTCGCGGATCTGATCGGCCTGACCCCGTCGCTGGCATCTCGCCGTGCTCCAGGTAGGCAGTCAGACCCTTCCCTCGGACTTTGATGCCAGCAGCGATGCGGCGCGCGAGGCGGGGGATTGTGAGGTTGAGCACCTGGTCGGCGTCGTGGAAGTCGTAGCCGCGGAGCTCGCCCGCCTGCAGGGCGATCTGTCGGCGGTCGTCGGCACTCAGGCGGCCGCCGTCGAAGAGGTAGAGGACCTTGTCTCCCTCGCCGGGGTTCGGTGCCCAGTCGACGACGAGGAGGCGGCCGATGTGCGGTGCGATGCCGAGTTCCTCCTTGACCTCGCGCACACAGGCTTGCCGGGGCGACTCCCCCTCCTCGACGTAGCCACCTGGGATGTCGCGATAGTCCTTGTAGGACAGCTCGACGAGGAGGACTCGATCTTTTTCGTCGAAGAAGAGAGCGCCGGATGCCATGCGCGGGCGGGCCATCTTCGCTTCATGCTCGTTCTCGCTCACAGTTCGGACTCTAGCTGCCCGCGACAATGCCCAGTCTTCGGGCCAGGTCTGCCAGGGGATGGGCAGGCCAGCCCCGGGTCCCGCGTATCCAGCCGATAACCAGCTCCCGGCTCAGGTAGTGGTGGCGCACCTGTTCGGGTGCGGCCTGTTCCGCTTCCAGCAGGACGGCCAGGGCTTCGTCGGTACGGTTCCAGGAGCTCAGCGCCTGGCGGCTTCGAGGCTGTGGCGTACGCGCCGCTCCACGGGCAGGCCGGTCGTGTCGATTCGTGAGCCCAGGTCCGCGGCGACCTGGATGTCACCGAGTTCGCCGGCGGTGGCCACGCAGTGGATCGCTACGTTGGTCGGGCCGAAGGCCGTCCACATGTGGTTGGCGGCGGCGCCGACTCGTTGAGCGGTCTCGTTCGCCTCGCGGAGGAAGGTCTGCGTGGTCGCCCGGTCTTCTGCCCGTGCGTCGGCCATCGCACCGGTGAGGAACAGCGTGCCGTACACCGAGAGGTACTCGTCGTTGGCGTTGCCCAGCTCCGGCTGCATGACGGCTGCCGCGTCGTTCACCAGCTGGACCGCGGCCGTGAAGCGGCCGGTGGCCAGGAGGCAGTGCGTGACCGCGCGGAAGAGCGATCCCGTAACTTCAACTGCGGCCGCTGAGCTGCGCTGCTGCCAGACTGCGATCCGCGGCGATCCAAGCCAGCTCGGACACTCCGACCTTGCCCAGCACCATGGCGGCGCCGTGGTAGGCGAGAGTGAGCAGGGCGTGGGCCTCCTCCGCCTCGTGCCCCGAGTAGGCGCGGGACGCGGCGAGGGCATCGGCCAGGACAAGGGGGAGGCGTCGGGTGGCGAAGCCGTACCGAGATGTCTGGTAGGCATCGAGCACGTCGCCCACGTTGCCTCGAAGGTCCTGCAGGGTGGGCGGTTCCTCGCCGCTGGCGGCTCCGAGTAAAGGGGCGAGCTGCTTGTAGTCCATGAGTGTTTCCCGCAGCGCGGGAACCGTGCGGTGACCGCTGTCGGCCGACCACTTCACGAGGGCCGTCTCAGCAAGCAGGTCTCCAAGGGAGACGTCGAGGGCGTCGGCGAGTGAGGTGATCACCGAGAGGCGATCGAGTTCGATCCGATTGTTCTCCGCTTTGCTCAGCCAATCCGTGGTACGGCCGGAAAGGCCAGCCAGCACCTCTTGGGATCGTGTCGGACACGCTCGGCTACAGCGACACCCAGATCACGCGTGACATCTACCAGAGCGTGCTCCCCCACGTCGGCAAGAGCGCCGCCGAGGCCACAGCCAAGCTGGTCCCGCTCCAACGCAAGGCAGAGCAGGAGGAGCGGGTCCGTAAGGCCGCCAAGAAGGCCAAGCGGGCCGAGAAGGCGAAGGCCAAGGGGGAAGCAGAAGAGCAAGGCCAAGAAGGTCGCCAAGAAGGGCTGACGGCCCTCCGCTCACACACCGGGTTCCGAGTCCCAACCGGCGCACCCGCCGGCTGACCCCGGAAATAGCAAAAGCCCCAGGTCACGGCGAGTGAGTCCTGGGGCTTCTACAGAGCCGCCTTCGGGATTCGAACCCGAGACCTACGCATTACGAGTGCGTTGCTCTGGCCAACTGAGCTAAGGCGGCACCGCTGGAAAGACAAGAATTTCCTTGGAGGGAGGCTCTCATCAGCAGCGGCGCCAAGTCTACAGGGTTAAACCGGGTGCCCCGAACCGGGTCGGCGGGGCGGGGGCGGACGGGGTCAGCAGCGCTTCCCGTCCTTCGGGGGGACGCCCTGGAGGAGGTAGCGGTTGATCGCCGTGTCGATGCACTCGCTGCCCCGGCCGTACGCCGTGTGGCCGTCGCCGTCGTACGTCAGGAGGGTGCCCGAGTCGAGCTGGCCGGCCAGGGCCTGGGCCCACTTGTACGGGGTCGCGGGGTCGCGGGTCGTGCCGACCACCACGATGGGCGCGGCCCCCTTCGCGGGCAGCGCCTTCGCCTCGCCCGTGGCTTTCACCGGCCAGTACGCGCAGTTCAGCGAAGCCCAGGCCAGCCCCGCCCCGAACACGGGCGAGGCCTTCTCGAAGGAGGGGAGCGCGGCGTCGACGGCGTCCGGACCGGCGAAGGCGGCCGGCTGGTCGAGGCAGTTCACGGCGGCGTTCGCGAACATCAGGTTCGCGTACGTCCCGTCGGCCTCCCGCTCGTAGTAGCTGTCGGCGAGGGCCAGCAGCGCGGCGCCGTCGCCGTTCATGGCGTCGGTGAGGGCCTCGCGCAGTTGCGGCCAGGCGCTCTCGTCGTACAGGGCCGCGATCACTCCGGTCGTCGCGAGGGACTCGCCCAGCGGGCGGGAGGTGTCGCCGGTCGGGACGGGCTGGGCGTCGACCTTCCGGAAGAACTCCTTCAGGCGCTGCGCCACCGCGTCCGGATCGCCCTGGCCCAGCGGGCACGCGGCCTGCTTCGCGCAGTCCTTGGCGAAGGACCGGAAGGCGGTCTCGAAGCCGGCGGTCTGGTCCCGGTTGAGGTCGAGCGCGGGCCGGGAGGGGTCCATCGCGCCGTCCAGCACCAGCCGGCCGACCCGGTCCGGGAACAGGTCCGCGTACGTCGCACCGAGGAACGTGCCGTACGAGGCCCCCACGTAGTTCAGCTTCTGGTCGCCCAGCACCCCGCGCAGCAGGTCCATGTCGCGGGCGGCGTCGACGGTGGAGACGTGCGGCA
Source organism: Streptomyces sp. NPDC006512 (assembly GCF_040611935.1). NCBI lineage: Bacteria > Bacillati > Actinomycetota > Actinomycetes > Kitasatosporales > Streptomycetaceae > Streptomyces > Streptomyces sp. NPDC006512. The sequence continues at coordinate 104,379 of NZ_JBEXPG010000003.1, forward strand.
GGATCCGCTGCGAGCGGGTCTGGCAGCCCGCGGCGAACTCCTTGAACGCGGCCACCAGCCGGGCCCGCTCCGCCTTGTCGTCGGGCGTCTGGTCCACCTGGGTGAACTTGTCCATCTGCGGGCCGGTCAGGCACTCGACGGGGCTGCTGCGGTCCACCCCGCGCGGGTCGAAGGAGACCATGTCGTACTGGGCGCGCACGGCGGCCGGGTACCCGATGCCCGCGTACGCCTGGAGGTAGCCGATGCCGGAACCGCCCGGTCCGCCCGGGTTGACCACCAGGGAGCCCAGCCGGTTGCCGGGCCCGGTGGCGGCGCGGCGGGCGACGGCGAGGTCGATGTCCTGGCCGGAGCCGGGGTTCCCGTAGTCCAGCGGCGCCTTCATCGTGGAGCACTGGAAGCCGGGCACTCCGCACTCCCGCCAGCTCAGCTTCTGCTCGTAGTACGGGCGCAGCCCGGCGGGGACCGAGGACGGCCCCGACGAGGCCGCCATCCCCGAACCACCGAAAGTGCACCCGGAGAGCAGCAGCCCGGCGGCTGCGATCACGGTCCCGGTGGTACGCAGCAGGCGCCTGGTGTCCATGCCAGGAGCCTACGGCCCGGGCCGGTCCGCCGTCGGGTCGTGCCGATCCGGGCAGCCGACGGCCGACCGGGGAGAGGCCGTCGCCCGCCCGGAGCGGCCCGTCCCGCGCAGGGCGCGCCGGATCGCTCGTACGGGTGAACCCCCGAGGTGAGCCGGACGGCGACGCGGGCCGTACGGACCGTCCGGACGGCCGTACCCGGCCCGTGAGCGGCGGCCCGCCGCCTCGTGCGCGGACCGGCGTCAGCCCGCGCGCAGCGCCATCGTCATGGCCTCGACGGCGAGGAGAGGCGCCACGTTCCGGTCGAGGGCGGTCCGGCAGGCGATGATCGCCTCGATGCGGCGCAGGGTGCGCTCGGGTCCCGAGGCGCGGGCGATCCGGTCGAGGTCCGGCCGTATCTCCTCGTTCGCGATGGCCAGGCCGGAGCCGAGCTGGAGGGCCAGCACGTCCCGGTAGAAGCCGGTCAGGTCGGTCAGCGCCAGGTCGAGGCTGTCGCGCTGGGTACGCGTGCGGCGGCGCTTCTGCCGGTCCTCGAGTTCCTTCATCACGCCCGCGGTGCCCCGCGGCATCCGGCTGCCCGCTCCGGCTCCGGCGCCGAGCGCCGCCCTCAGCTCCTCGGTCTCCTTGCCGTCGACCTCCTCCGCGACCTGCTTGGCGTCTTCGGCGGCGGCGTCGACGAGTTCCTGCGCGGCCTTGAGGCAGCCGCCCACGTCGTCCACGCGCAGCGGGAGCCTGAGCACGGCGGTGCGCCGGGTACGTGCGGCCTCGTCGGTGGCGAGCCGCCGGGCCCGCCCGATGTGGCCCTGGGTGGCGCGGGCGGCGGCTTCGGCGGCCGCGGGCTCGACGCCGTCGCGCCGCACCAGAAGGTCGGCCACCGCGGCCACGGACGGGGTGCGGAGCGTCAGGTGCCGGCAGCGGGACCGGATGGTGGGCAGCACGTCCTCCAGGGAGGGCGCGCACAGCAGCCACACCGTGCGCGGAGCGGGCTCCTCCACGGCCTTGAGCAGGACGTTCCCGGCGCCCTCGGTGAGCCGGTCCGCGTCTTCCAGGACGATGACCTGCCACCGTCCCACGGCCGGCGAGAGCTGCGCCCGGCGGACGAGGTCGCGGGTTTCCTTCACGCCGATGGACAGCAGGTCGGTGCGCACGATCTCCACGTCGGCGTGCGTACCGATCATGGTGGTGTGGCATCCGTCGCAGAACCCGCAGCCGGGTTCACCGCCGAGGGCCCGGTCGGGGCTGACGCACTGGAGCGCGGCGGCGAAGGCGCGGGCCGCCGTCGCCCGTCCGGACCCGGGAGGGCCGGTGAACAGCCAGGCGTGCGTCATCTTGGACGTGGGCGGTACGGGGGTGCCGGCCGAGGTGGCGGTGACCAGGGCGTCGGCGTCCCGGGCCGCGGCGGCCAGCTGCGCCTGCACGCGTTCCTGTCCCACCAGGTCGTCCCATACGGGCATCCCGCCCACCACCCTTCCCAGTCCGTCGTTGCGCGGGGTCCCTGCGACCCCTTCGACCCGAGCACCCGATTCCGGGCACCCGCTTCCAGGCGCCCGATTCCGGGCACGCGGTCCGAGCTCTCGCTCAGGGTGCCTGCCGGCCCCGCGCGCGCCGTTCCCATTGTGGCGCGCGCCACCGACAATCCCGGCCGCCCCCGGTCAGCGCCGACGGCGGCGGCCGGCCTCGTCTTCGCCCTCGTCGTCCCGGTGCGGCCCGAGCAGCTCGTCCGCCAGGGTCGGCAGATCGTCCATCGGGGTCGCCTCGGCCCAGTCGGAAGGCTCCCGGCGCGGCCGCCCGTCGTCCCCGACGACCGGGAGCTCGCGCGTCACGTCGTTCCCGGCGTCGCGGAAGATGCCGGGCGGGACCCGGTCGGCCGGGTTCTCCGGCGTCCGGCGGGCGGTCGGACGCGAGGCGGAGCCGGTCCGGCCCGCGGAAGCCTCCGGCGGCGCGGACGGGGTCCGCCGGGCCGGCGCCCCCTGAGCCTGCGCGGCACCCGAACGCCCGGACCCACCGGACGCACCCGTGTCACCGGAATCGCCCGGGCCGTCGGGCCGTACGGCCGGCAGCACCGCCGTCTCGTCCGAGGCTCCGGCCGCGCCCTGCCGCCGCTCCGGGTCGATCTTCGGCACGGGGACCGTCTGGGTCACGTCGTCCGGCCGGACCATCCGCCGGACCACCGGGGTCTCGACGGTGACCGCCTCGTCCGGCAGCGGCTCCTTGCGCATGCCGACCTTGCGCGCGGGCGCGGACGGCCCTGCGGGTTCGGAAGAAGCAGGAGCAGAAGGAGCAGCAGGAGCCGCGGGAGCAGCAGGAGCCGCCTGGGCAGCCGAAGCGGCCGCCGCAGCCGCGGCCGCCGAAGCCTCCGCCAGCCGACGCGCCTCCTCCGCCCTCAGCAGGGCCTCCTCGGCGCGCCGCTGCTTCTCCAGCCGCCGCTCCTCGGCCTCGGCCCGCAGCCGGACCTCCTCCGCTTCCTGCAGCCGCATCCGCTCCAGCTCGGCGGCGCGGGCCTTCGCCTCGGCCTCGGCGCGCAGCCGTTCGGCCTCGGCCCGGGCCTGGGCCTCCTCCTCGGCGCGCAGCCGCTCCTCCTCCGCCTTGCGGGCGGCCTCCTGCTCGGCCCTGATCCGGGCCTCTTCGGCCTCGCGGGCCAGCCGGGCTTCCTCCTCGGCCTTCAGTCGGGCCTCCTCCGCCTTGCGGGCGGCCTCGGCCTCGGCCTTGCGCCGGGCTTCCTCCTCCGCGAGCCGACGGGCCTCGATCTGCGCCGCCACCTCGGCCTCGGACAGCGGGAGCATCCGGTCCAGGCGGTGCCGTACGACGGTGGTCACCGAGCCCGGGTCCTGTCCCGCGTCGACGACCAGGTAGCGCCCGGGGTCGGCCGCGGCGAGCGTCAGGAATCCGGCGCGCACCCGCTGGTGGAACTCGGCGGGCTCCGACTCCAGCCGGTCGGGCGCCTCGGTGAAGCGCTCCCGCGCCGTCTCCGGCGACACGTCGAGCAGCACGGTCAGGTTCGGGACGAGTCCGCCCGTGGCCCAGCGGGAGATGCGGGCGATCTCGGTCGGGGCGAGGTCGCGGCCGGCGCCCTGGTAGGCCACGGAGGAGTCGATGTAGCGGTCGGAGATGACGATCGCGCCGCGCTCCAGCGCGGGCCGGACCACGGTGTCGACGTGCTCCGCGCGGTCGGCGGCGTACATCAGCGCCTCGGCGCGGTTCGACAGTCCGGCGGAGGACACGTCGAGCAGGATCGAACGGAGCCGCTTACCCACCGGCGTGGCTCCGGGCTCCCGGGTCACGACGACCTCGTGGCCCTTGCCCCGTATCCAGTCGGCGAGGGCCTCCGCCTGGGTGGACTTGCCGGCCCCGTCCCCGCCTTCGAGGGCGATGAAGAACCCGGTGGTGGAGGGGGCCTGTACCGGGTCCCCGCCGCGCAGCGCCTCGCGCAGGTCTCGGCGCAGCGGTACGCCGCCGCGGTCGTCGGCCTTGGCGAGGACCACCACGGCGACAGGCAGCAGGAGCGCGCCGACCAGCATCAGGGTGAAGGCGGCGCCGCCGTGCGAGAACACGAGCTCGCTGCCGACCAGCCGGTGCGGGCCGATGGCGGCGGCGAGCAGCGGGGCCGCGACCGCGCCGAGGGCCACGGCCACCCGGACCACGGCCTGGAGGTGCTCGGTGACCCGGGCCCGGCGGAACTCCTCGGTCTCCTGGTCGATCAGGGTGTGGCCGGTGTTGGCGGCCACCCCCGCGGCGGTCCCGGCGAGCAGGGCCAGGAACAGCACGGTGGCCGTGTCGGGGACGAGTCCGGCCAGCAGCAGCGCGAGTCCGGTCACGCCGGTGGCGAGGGCCAGCAGTCGGCGCCGGGACAGGGTGGGCAGCACCTTGCCGGCCTGGGTGGCGCGGATGCCGAGGCCGGTGCCGCCGACGAGGGCGAGTACCAGCAGGGCGTAGGTGGCCGGGCCGCCGCCGAGGTCGAAGGCCTGGAGTACGGCGACGGAGGCGGCGGAGGCGATCGCTCCGGCGACGGCCGCACAGGTCAGGACGAACAGCGGGATCGCTCCCGTACGCCCCTTCTCGGGCCGGTCGCCCGCCTTGGGGGCCCGCAGGCCCTCCAGCGGGGAGCGCGGCCGCGGGGTCTTGGTGGCGGGCAGGGCCAGCGGCAGCAGGAGCGAGACGGACGCGGCGAAGAGACCTGCGGCCACGTACGAGCCGAGGGCGGCCTGGTTGGCCGCGAACCAGTCCACGCCCAGCCCCAGCGCCCGCCCGACGAGGGTGGCGGCGAGCAGCGCCCCGGCCGCGACGGGCAGCGCCGCGAAGGCGGTGCGCAGCGTCAGCCGCCGCAGGGCGTCGAGGTGGTCCGGGAGCGGGCGTACGGTCGCCCCCTCGGGCGGCGGCTCCGGCAGCAGCGCGGGCGCGGCGCTCTCCTTGGCCAGGGTCCACACCCGCTCGGCGGCGCCGGAGACGAAGACGGTGGCGAGCAGCGCGGTCGTGGCCTGCCCGGGGATCCAGTCGAGCCAGAGCGGGGCGACGACGAACAGGCCGATGCGCAGCCCGTCGGCTCCGACCATGGTCCAGCGCCGGTCCAGCTTGCCTCCGGGGGCGGTGAGCTTGGCCAGCGGGCCGAGCAGCACCGCGCCGAACAGCACGGTGGCGAGGATCCGGACGCCGAAGACGGCGGCGACCGCGAAGGCCGCGCCCCGGTAGCCGTTGCCGAAGAGTTCTCCGGGGCCGGCGGAGACGGCCGCCTGGAGCGTCAGCAGCACCAGGACGAGCAGGGCGAGGGCGTCGCCGATGCCGCTCACCAGCTGCGCGCTCCACAGCCGGCGCAGTCTGGGGGTGCGCAGCAGGGCGCGCACCGCTCGCTCGCGGGAATCCGCGGCCAGGGCTTCGTCGTAGGCGGGGTTCTCGGAGGCGGTCACGACCGTTGGCTGCTCGGCTCGCGTCATCCGCCCAGCCTATCCGCTGTGCCTGGCCGGTGCGGTGGGCTGTGGACAGGGCCCGGTGTGACCCCGCACCCACTCGGGGCGCGCCCCCGGTGCGGGACGCCCGAGGGCCCCGCGCGGATCGCGCGGGGCCCTCGTGAGAGCGAAGTGCCGGAGTCCCGGAGTCCGGATACCGGCGGCTACGCGTCCGCGGCCGGAACCGCCGCCGTCTTCTTGGCCGCAGTCTTCTTCGCGGCGGCGGTCTTGGTGGCGGTCGTGGTCTTCTTCGCGGCCGTCGTCTTCTTCGCGGCGGCGGTCTTGGTGGCCGTCGCCTTCTTCGCCGGAGCCTTCTTGGCCGGTGCCTTCTTCGCGGGCGCCTTCTTCGCGGTCTTCTTCGCCGGACCCTTGGCCCGCTTCTCCGCGAGGAGCTCGTAGCCCCGCTCGGGGGTGATCGTCTCGACGTCGTCGTCCCGGCGCAGGGTCGCGTTCGTCTCGCCGTCCGTCACGTACGGGCCGAAGCGGCCGTCCTTGACGACGACGGGCTTCTCGCTGACCGGGTCGGTGCCCAGTTCCTTCAGCGGCGGCTTGGCCGCGGCCCGGCCGCGCTGCTTCGGCTGCGCGTAGATGGCGAGGGCTTCGTCGAGGGTGATCGAGAAGAGCTGGTCCTCGGTCTCCAGGGACCGCGAGTCCGTGCCCTTCTTCAGGTACGGGCCGTAGCGGCCGTTCTGGGCGGTGATCTCGACGCCCTCCGCGTCCACGCCCACCACGCGCGGCAGCGACATCAGCTTGAGGGCCTCGTCGAGGGTGACCGTGTCCAGGGACATCGACTTGAAGAGGGAGGCCGTCCGCGGCTTGACCGCGTTCTTGCCCGTCTTCGGCGTGCCCTCGGGAAGGATCTCGGTGACGTACGGCCCGTAGCGGCCGTCCTTCGCGACGATCTGGTTCCCGCTCACCGGGTCGGCGCCCAGTTCGAATTCACCGCTCGGCTTCGCGAACAGTTCCTGCGCGTACTCGACCGTCAGCTCGTCCGGAGCCATGTCGTCCGGTACGTCGGCCCGCTGGTGGCCTTCGGCGTCCTTCTCGCCGCGCTCCACGTACGGCCCGTAGCGGCCGACGCGCAGCACGATGTCGTCGCCGACGGGGAAGGAGGAGATCTCCCGGGCGTCGATCGCGCCCAGGTCCGTGACCAGCTCCTTCAGGCCGCCGAGGTGGTCGCCGTTGGCCGGGACGACCTGCGAGGCCTCTTCGGAGCCGAAGTAGAAGCGCTTGAGCCACGGCACGGACTGGGCCTCGCCCCGCGCGATGCGGTCGAGGTCGTCCTCCATCTTGGCGGTGAAGTCGTAGTCGACGAGCCGCCCGAAGTGCGTCTCCAGGAGGTTCACCACGGCGAACGAGAGGAAGGACGGCACGAGTGCCGTGCCCTTCTTGAAGACGTAGCCGCGGTCGAGGATCGTGCCGATGATCGACGCGTACGTCGACGGCCGGCCGATCTCCCGCTCTTCCAGCTCCTTGACCAGCGAGGCCTCGGTGTAGCGGGCCGGCGGCTTGGTCGAGTGGCCGTCGGCGGTGATCTCCTCGGCCGACAGCGCGTCGCCCTCGGCGACCTGCGGCAGCCGCTTCTCGCGGTCGTCGAGCTCGGCGTTCGGGTCGTCGGCGCCTTCGACGTAGGCCTTCATGAAGCCGTGGAAGGTGATCGTCTTGCCGGAGGCGCTGAACTCGGCGGCCCGGCCGTCCGACGCGGTGCCGCCGATCTTCACGGTCACCGAGTTGCCGGTCGCGTCCTTCATCTGGGAGGCGACGGTCCGCTTCCAGATCAGCTCGTACAGGCGGAACTGGTCGCCGGTCAGACCCGTCTCGGCCGGAGTGCGGAAACGATCACCCGAAGGCCGGATCGCCTCGTGCGCCTCCTGCGCGTTCTTGACCTTGCCGGCGTAGACGCGCGGCTTCTCCGGCAGGTAGTCGGCTCCGTAGAGCTGGGTGACCTGCGCGCGGGCCGCGGAGACGGCCGTGTCGGAGAGCGTCGTGGAGTCCGTACGCATGTAGGTGATGAAGCCGTTCTCGTACAGCTTCTGGGCCACCTGCATGGTCGCCTTCGCACCGAAGCCCAGCTTGCGCGAGGCCTCCTGCTGGAGGGTCGTCGTGCGGAAGGGGGCGTACGGGGAACGGCGGTACGGCTTGGAGTCGACCGACTTCACGGCGAACGAGGTCTGCTCCAGCGCGGCGGCCAGCGCCCGCGCGTTCGCCTCGTCGAGGTGCAGCACCTCGCCCTTGAGCTGCCCGGTCGAGCCGAAGTCGCGGCCCTGCGCGATGCGCTTGCCGTCGACCGAGTTCAGCCGGGCGACCAGCGTGGAGGGGTCGGAGGCGTCACCGGCGCGGCCGGTGGAGAAGGTGCCGGTCAGGTCCCAGTACTCGGCGGAACGGAAGGCGATGCGCTCGCGTTCCTTCTCGACGACCATGCGGGTGGCCACCGACTGGACGCGGCCCGCCGACAGCTTCGGCATGACCTTCTTCCACAGGACCGGCGAGACCTCGTAGCCGTAGAGGCGGTCGAGGATGCGGCGGGTCTCCTGGGCGTCGACCATGCGCTGGTTGAGCTCGCGCGGGTTGGCGACGGCGTCGCGGATCGCGTCCTTGGTGATCTCGTGGAAGACCATCCGGTGGACGGGGACCTTGGGCTTCAGGACCTCTTGCAGGTGCCACGCGATGGCTTCGCCCTCGCGGTCCTCATCGGTGGCGAGGAAGAGTTCGTCGGACTCGGCCAGCAGGTCCTTGAGCTTGCGGACCTGCGCCTTCTTGTCCGCATTGACGACGTAGATCGGCTGGAAGTCGTGCTCGACGTCCACGCCGAGCCGGCGGACCTCGCCGGTGTACTTGTCGGGAACCTCGGCCGCGCCGCTGGGGAGGTCGCGGATGTGCCCGACGCTCGCCTCGACGACGTATCCGGGGCCGAGGTAGCCCTTGATCGTCTTCGCCTTGGCAGGGGACTCGACGATGACGAGTCGGCGGCCGCCCTTTGCGGTCTCGCTAGTCGGGGACAACTTGGCTCTTCTCTCCGGTCGGCACTCGGTCGCAGTACGGCGACGCTGCGGAGTGTGACGGTACAACCCGCCCCCGTGTCAAACGGCACAAGCCCGCAACGGCCACTCGAACGGTAACCCGACAAGTGCCGGTTCTGCCGCCCGGATGCCGCGCCGGACCCCTTCCGGTCACCGCCCAGGGTGGCCGGGGGGCCGTCTGGCCCCGCCTCCACACCCGCTTCGACGTCGGGTTTCACACCCGTACGGAGATCACCGGCGAGCCCGCCTCAGAAGCGCTGGAGGCACCAGAACCCGAGGGCCAGGGAGCCCGCGCCGGCCAGCAGCGCCAGCGGTACGGCCACGACGGGGCGCACGCCCTCAGCCACCGGCGCACGATGCAGGGCGCGCGCCCCCGTCCAGACCAGCAGAGCGGCTCCGAACAGCAGGAACACGGCTGCCGCGAAGATCGCCGGACCGCGCTCCATGCCGTTCCCCTTTACCCCTGGGCCGCTCCGGGATCCCCCCGGATCCCGCTGCCGGGGAGCCTGCCAGCCGTGGGGGTACGGCGGGCGAACCCCGGGTTACATCACGGGTACGGAAGCACTTCCGGGGGCGGGCGGTCCGGGCGGCCAGAGCGGCACTAGGAGACGGTCCCGCCCGGTACGGGCTCCAGGAAACCCTGCTCGACCAGCATCCGGATCGCCTCCGGGGTCCGGTCCCGCAGGACGACCGGATCCTCTTCCATCAGCCGGGCGATCGCGTCGAGGATCCGGCCCGCGCTGAGTGAGCCGTCACACACTCCCGCGAAGCCCGCCCCGACCGTGTCGACCTTGGTCGCCCGCCGCATGCCGCGGTTCTGCCGGAGCACCACGTGCTCCGGGTCCTCCGCCCCGGGCGCGCCGACCTGCTCCTGGACGACCTCGGCGGTCAGCCGGAAGTACCCGGTCAGCAGGGCCGCGTCATCGTGTTCGCGCAGGTAGTCCTGCCGGGCGAAGTGGGCCAGCACGGTCTCGCCGAGCGGCTGCTCCACCGAATGCGGCCACTCCTCGACCACGATCGAGGGCTCCGCGGCGTCGGTGCGGCGCAGGGTGATCCAGCCGAAGCCGACGGCCTTGGTCTTGCGGGCCTCGAACTCGTCCAGCCAGTCCTCGTACCGCCGGGTGTACTCGGCCGGGTCGGTGCGGTGGTCGCCCGCGTCGCGCAGCCACAGCTCCGCGTACTGCGTGACGTCCTGCACGTCACGCTGCACGATCCAGGCGTCGCAGCCGCGCGGCACCCAGGAGCGGAGCCGGTCGTGCCAGTCCTCGCCGTCCACGTGCTGCCAGTTGCCGAGGAACTGGGCGTACCCGCCCGGGTTGAGGTGCGCGCCGGCCTGCTGGACCAGCATCCGGCACAGGTCGTCGCCGCCCATGCCGCCGTCGCGGTAGGTGAGCCGGGCGCCGGGGGAGATCACGAAGGGGGGATTCGACACGATCAGGTCGTACGTGGCGTCCCCGACGGGCTCGAAGAGCGACCCGGCGAGCAGCTCCGCCTCGGGCGCCCCCGAGAGCGCCAGCGTCAACCGGGTGAATTCCAGGGCGCGCGGGTTGACGTCGGTGGCGGTGACCCGGGTCGCGTGCTGGGCGGCGTGCAGGGCCTGGATCCCGGATCCGGTGCCGAGGTCGAGGGCCGAACCGACGGGGATGCGGACGGTGATGCCGGCCAGGGTGGTGGACGCCCCGCCGACGCCGAGGACCACGGCCTCCTCCCGCTTGCCGATCCCGCCGGCCCCGCCGACGGCGCAGCCGAGGTCCGAGACGATGAACCAGTCCTCGCCCTCCGGACCGCCGTACGGGCGTACGTCGACGGTGGCGTGCACCGTGTCCTCGCCGTCGGCGGCATCCTCCCGGCGCAGCCAGCCGCCGGCGAGGGCGGCCTCGACGGGCAGCGCGGCGGCCGCGTGCGCGTGGGGCACGGGCTCCTGGAGGAGGAAGAGCCGGACCAGGCTCGCGAGGGGCGTGTCACCGGCGCTGCGGGTGGCCCGCAGGGCGGCGACCGTCTCACTGCGGGCCAGCGCCGCGTAGGCGGGGGCTCCGAGCAGGTCGAGCAGCCCGTCGGCGGTGAAGCCGGCGGTGAGCAGGGAGGCGCGGAGTTCGGCGGCGCAGTCGGGCGAGGGAAGGCTGGTGGTACTCACGCGTCCATTGTGGCCGCTGGGACCGGCAAACCGAACGACCCGCTACGCGCGGCAGGGCGGCCGGGTCCGCGGGGAACTCCGGCCGCCCTGGGCGGCGTACGACCCGCCGGGGGCGGCGGGTGGCGGCGTACGGCCCGCCGGGGGCGGCGGGCGGTCGCGCTCAGCCGTTGGCGGGCGTGCTGACCTGGCAGCCCTTCTGGCTGTAGATCACCTTGAGGCCGGTGGACTCGAGCTTCTGCTTGCTCGCCGTCTCGTTCGCCGCGACCTCCGTGAGGCCTCCGGCCACCTGCTGGAGGCCCTCAGCGAACTTGCTCTGGTCCTTGGCGTCCAGCGCGTCGATCTTCGTCTTGAGGTCGATGTAGCTCTTGGAGATCTGGTCGTAGCTCTTCACCACGGCGTCCTGGGACGCCTTGCCGTCCGTGACGGGCGCCTCGCCCGCGGCCGTCAGGGCGCCGCCCATGGACTTGTACGCGTCGGACAGCGTCTGGAACGCGGCCGAGTCGGTCTTCTGGACCTCTTCGGGCTTGTTGCTCTGGGTCGCGACCCGCTTCAGCTCGTCGTTCGTGGTCTTGATCTTGGTGAGCTCGGGCTCCCACTTGTCGCAGACCTTCTTGGCCCAGGCATCGGCCTTCGCCTTGCCGTCGTCGCCGTCTCCGCCGCAGCCGGACAGGACGAGCATCAGTACCGCACCGCCGGACACCGCGGCCGCAAACTTCTTGTTCACCGGATTGGTCCCTTCGAAGGCTCTCGGCCCGGAAGATACACGGCCGCCCTCAGGGGACGCACAAAGGCGGACAGACGACGCGTCAGTACGCGCCGCCCGTCCGCCGTTCGGGCGCATCTTCGAGCCGGTCGGCCCAAGGGGTCAGGACCCCTGAGCGTCCGGCGTCCGCGGCGTCAGGAAACCACCGCCGGGCCGGGTGACTGCGCCACCCGCTCGGCGGCGCCCTCGCCGTCGCCCTCGTCCCCGACCGCGATGCCGCGGCGCTTGGAGACGTACACCGCGCCGACGATGACGCCGATGGCGAGGACCGAGACGACGGCCCGCACGGTCGCGCTGGTGTCCTCGCCGTAGCTGAACTGCACGACGGCGGGGGCGATCAGCAGTGCCACCAGGTTCATGACCTTGAGCAGCGGGTTGATCGCGGGGCCCGCGGTGTCCTTGAACGGGTCACCGACGGTGTCTCCGATGACGACCGCGGCGTGGGCCTCGCTGCCCTTGCCGCCGTGGTGGCCGTCCTCGACGAGCTTCTTCGCGTTGTCCCACGCACCACCGGAGTTGGCGAGGAACACCGCCATCAGCGTGCCGGTGCCGATGGCCCCCGCGAGGAAGGAGCCGAGCGCGCCGACGCCGAGGGAGAAGCCCACCGCGATCGGGGTGAGGACGGCGAGCAGGCCGGGCGTGGCGAGCTCGCGCAGGGCGTCCTTGGTGCAGATGTCCACGACGCGGCCGTACTCGGGCTTCTCGGTGTAGTCCATGATCCCGGGGTGCTCGCGGAACTGGCGGCGCACCTCGTAGACGACGGCTCCGGCCGACCGGGACACGGCGTTGATGGCCAGGCCCGAGAACAGGAACACGACGGCCGCGCCCAGGATCAGGCCGACCAGGTTGTTGGGCTGGGCGATGTCGAGGCTGAGGTTCATCTCCCCGGCCTTGGCCCCGACCTCCTTCACCGCTCCGGCGATCGCGTCGTTGTACGAGCCGAAGAGCGCGGCCGCGGCCAGGACGGCGGTCGCGATGGCGATGCCCTTGGTGATCGCCTTGGTGGTGTTGCCGACCGCGTCCAGGTCCGTGAGCACCTGGGCGCCCGCGCCCTCGACGTCGCCGGACATCTCCGCGATGCCCTGTGCGTTGTCCGACACCGGGCCGAAGGTGTCCATCGCGACGATGACGCCGACGGTGGTGAGCAGTCCGGTGCCGGCGAGGGCCACGGCGAAGAGCGCCAGCATGATCGACGTACCGCCGAGCAGGAAGGCTCCGTAGACCCCGAGGCCGATGAGGAGTGCCGTGTACACGGCGGATTCCAGGCCGACGGAGATGCCGGCGAGGACGACGGTGGCCGCGCCGGTCAGGGAGGACTTGCCGATGTCCCGGACGGGACGGCGGTTGGTCTCGGTGAAGTAGCCGGTCAGCTGCTGGATCAGGGCGGCGAGCACGATGCCGATCGCGACGGCGACGATCGCCAGCACCCGCGGGTCGCCGGGGTGGTTCGCGATGGCCGCGTCCTCGACGCCGACGAGCTCCTTGTACGTGGCCGGCAGGTACGCGTAGACGGCGATCGCGACGAGCACCAGCGAGATCACGGCGGAGATGAAGAAACCGCGGTTGATGGCGGTCATGCCGCTGCGGTCGGAGCGGCGCGGAGCGACCGCGAAGATTCCGATCATGGCGGTGATGACGCCGATGGCGGGCACGATCAGCGGGAAGGCGAGGCCGAGGTCGCCGAAGGCCGCCTTGCCGAGGATGAGCGCGGCCACGAGGGTGACGGCGTACGACTCGAAGAGGTCGGCGGCCATCCCCGCGCAGTCGCCGACGTTGTCGCCCACGTTGTCGGCGATGGTCGCGGCATTGCGCGGATCGTCCTCCGGAATGCCCTGCTCGACCTTGCCGACCAGGTCGGCGCCGACGTCGGCGGCCTTGGTGAAGATGCCGCCGCCGACACGCATGAACATGGCGATCAGCGCGGCGCCGAGACCGAAGCCCTCCAGGACCTTGGGCGCGTCCGCGGCGTAGACCAGTACGACGCAGGAGGCGCCGAGCAGGCCGAGGCCGACGGTGAACATGCCGACCACGCCACCGGTGCGGAAGGCGATCTTCATCGCCTTGTGGGACACGTCGGTCAGGTCCTTGGCGGGTTCGCCCTCGGCGGGGGTGGCCTCGCGGGCGGCGGCGGCGACGCGGACGTTGGCCCGCACCGCCAGACGCATGCCGATGTAGCCGGTGGCGGCCGAGAACAGCGCGCCCACGAGGAAGAAGGCCGAGCGGCCCCCACGCTGCGACCAGTCGTCGGCGGGGAGCAGGAAGAGCAGGAAGAAGACGACCACGGCGAAGACGGCGAGGGTGCGCAACTGGCGTCCGAGGTAGGCGTTGGCGCCTTCCTGAACGGCTGCGGCGATCTTCTTCATGCTGTCGGTTCCCTCGTCGGCGGCGAGGACCTGGCGGACCAGGATCTGCGCGACGACGAGCGCGGCCAGTGCGACGACCGCGATGACGATCACGATGAGCCGATTGTCATCGGTGAGTACTGCGGCTGCCAGATCATGTGCGCGATCCGGCGCGATAGGGGTGAAGAGCCCCGTCATTCGTCCTCCTTGACGTGATGAGCTCAAGATGTGGACGGATTGTAGGGAGCGCGACCTGATCAAAACAGTGGGCGTGAAACGGAATTGGCCCGCACTTGCTCCTCAGCAATAGATCGCGTCACTCCATTACCCTCGAAAGAAGTAATGGGGCAAAGGCATTGACGACTGATCAACGATCTAGAGCTTTTTTCCGAGAAATGCGAAAGGCCCTGCTCAGCAGGGCCTTGATAAAGATCGGAAGATACGACGCATGCGGTCGCGGACCGCGCGTCGAAGCGTGGCGGGCCACCCCGGGAACACGATCAGGACGCGACGTTCACGGCCGGCTACTGCCGCACCACACGGGCAGCCTGACGCTACGAAAGCGCCGGGCCCCCGGACACGGGCCAGCTCATGCGGATGGTGCCGCCCGCCTCGCCCGAGGTCACGGCGACGTCGTCGACGAGCCCGCTGATCACCGCGAGACCCATCTCGTCCTCACCCTCGATGTCCGGGTCCAGGACGGCGGCGATGCCGGACACGGCCTCGCTGGAACCGCCGGCCGGTCCGGGCACCTCGTCACCGACCTCGATGGAGAACAGCTTCTCCTCCTCGGTCAGCACGACCCGGACGGGCGCGGTCAGTCCATTGCTGCGGTGCAGTCCGACGGCACGCGAACACGCTTCGCCCACGGCGAGGCGGACCTCGTCGAGTACGGCTTCCTCGACCCCCGCCCGGCGCGCCACGGCGGCCGCGACCAGGCGGGCCGTCCGGACGTGTTCGGGCTGGGCGCTGAAGCGCAGTTCAACGGTGGCCATGTGCGTCCCCCTCGGACTACGGGCGTGACTTGACAGGGGACCGGACCGCCCATGGCCCGGTACCCCCGCTCCTCGTCGGCGCCTGCGCCGTTTCCGGCGGCAGCCGCCAGGAGCCGTCAGTCGGTGGCGTTGACGGCGTCTTCCACCGTGGTGTGGATCGGGAACACCTTGGTCAGACCGGTGATGCGGAAGATCTTCAGGATGCGCTCCTGGTTGCAGACCAGACGCAGCGAGCCCTCGTGCGCACGAACGCGCTTGAGGCCTCCCACGAGCACACCGAGGCCGGTGGAGTCGAGGAAGTCCACTCGCTCCATGTCGACAACCAAGTGGTAGCTGCCGTCGTTCACCAACTCCACCAACTGCTCGCGCAGCTTGGGCGCGGTATACACATCAATCTCGCCACCGACCTCTACGACCGTGCGGTCGCCGACAGTGCGAGTCGACAGGGACAGGTCCACGGATCCTCCAGCACCTTGCTATCGAGCGGCGCCCCCCAGGGGCCTCCCCACCCGAAGGTAGGGGAGGGATCGGCTGCCGCGATGGCATTCAATCACTTACCGGCAGGCGCGCACGACGCCTTGGGACCATTGTCCCGCACGCCAGTGACACACTCGGTTCCAATGGCCAACACTCACCGCCCCGGTCGGCCCACGGCGCCCGCGGACGCACGACCCACCCCCGGCACGGTCCTGGACCGGCTGTCAGGGGGGCCTTCCCGGGCTGCGCGCATCACCCATACGGAGCACTTGCCCCCTCGGGCGGGTCGTCATGCGGTCTGGCCCGATCGCATCCGAACGGATGTCGTGGCGGCGATTTCGGCCGCCGGCATCGAACATCCGTGGGAACACCAGGCGACGGTCGCCGAGCACGCCCTGGACGGCCGGTCCGTCGTCGTCGCGACCGGCACCGCCTCGGGCAAGTCCCTGGCCTACCTCGCGCCCGTGCTCTCCGCCCTGGCGGACGGCGCCGGGGCGCCGAACGGGCGGGGTGCGACCGCCCTCTACCTCGCCCCGACCAAGGCTCTGGCCGCCGACCAGCGGCGCGCCGTGCGGGAACTGGCCGCGCCGCTCGGAAACGCCGTCCGGCCGGCCGTGTACGACGGCGACACGCCCTTCGAGGAGCGGGAGTGGGTGCGCCAGTACGCGAACTACGTGCTGACCAACCCCGACATGCTGCACCGGGGGATCCTGCCCGCCCACCCCCGCTGGTCTTCCTTCCTGAAGGCGCTGCGCTACGTCGTCATCGACGAGTGCCACACCTACCGCGGCGTCTTCGGCTCCCACGTCGCCCAGGTCCTGCGGCGGCTGCGGCGCCTGTGCGCCCGCTACGGCTCCGAGCCCGTCTTCCTCCTGGCCTCCGCCACCGCGAGCGATCCGGCGGAGGCCGCCTCCCGGCTGACCGGCCTGCCCGTCATCGAGGTCTCCGACGACGCCTCACCGCGCGGGGAGCTCGTCTTCGCCCTGTGGGAGCCGCCGCTGACCGACCTCAAGGGCGAGAAGGGCGCGCCGGTGCGCCGCACCGCCACCGCCGAGACCGCCGACCTGCTGACCGACCTGGTCGTGCAGGGGGTCCGCACGGTGGCCTTCGTCCGCTCCCGGCGCGGGGCCGAGCTGATCTCCGTGATCGCCCAGGAACGGCTCGCGGCGGTGGACCGGTCCCTGCCCCGGCGGGTCGCCGCCTACCGGGGCGGCTACCTGCCCGAGGAGCGCCGGGCCCTGGAGCGGGCCCTGCACTCCGGGGAGCTGCTGGGCCTGGCCGCGACCACCGCCCTGGAGCTGGGCGTGGACGTCTCCGGCCTGGACGCCGTACTGATCACCGGCTACCCCGGCACCCGGGCCTCCCTGTGGCAGCAGGCGGGCCGGGCCGGACGGTCCGGTCAGGGCGCCCTGGCCGTCCTCGTCGCCCGGGACGACCCGCTGGACACCTACCTGGTCCACCACCCCGAGGCGCTGTTCCGCCGGCCCGTGGAAGCCACGGTCCTGGACCCCGACAACCCGTACGTCCTCGCCCCGCACCTGTGCGCGGCGGCCGCGGAGCTGCCGCTGACCGAAGCGGACCTGAACCTCTTCGGCCCGGCCGCGAGCGGCCTCCTGCCCCAGCTGGAGGCGGCGAAGCTGCTGCGGCGCCGGGCGACGGCCTGGCACTGGACCCGCCGCGAGCGGGCCTCGGACCTGACCGACATCCGGGGCGGCGGGGGCCGCCCGGTGCAGATCGTCGAAGCCGCCACGGGGCGGCTGCTGGGCACGGTCGACGAGTCCGCCTCCCACACCGCCGTCCACGACGGGGCCGTCCACCTCCATCAGGGCCGCACCTACCTGGTCAAACACCTGGACCTGGAGGATTCGGTGGCCCTCGTCGAGGAGGCGAATCCGCCGTTCTCCACCACGGCCCGGGACACCACCTCCATCTCGATCCTGGAGACCGAGACCGAGATCCCGTGGGGCGCCGCCCGGCTCTGCTACGGCTCCGTGGAGGTCACCAACCAGGTCGTCTCCTACCTGCGCCGCAAACTGATCACCGGCGAGGTGCTCGGCGAGGCCAAGCTGGACCTGCCGCCGCGCACCCTGCGCACGCGGGCCGTGTGGTGGACGGTCACCGAGGACCAGCTCGACGAGGCCCGGATCAACCCGGAGATCCTCGGCGGAGCCCTGCACGCCGCCGAGCACGCCTCCATCGGCCTGCTCCCGCTGTTCGCCACCTGCGACCGCTGGGACATCGGCGGCGTCTCCGTGCCGCTGCATCCCGACACGCTGCTGCCCACGGTGTTCGTCTACGACGGCCACCCCGGCGGCGCCGGATTCGCCGAGCGGGCCTTCCACACGGCACGGGCCTGGCTCACGGCCACCCGGGACGCCATCGCCGCCTGCGAGTGCGACGCGGGCTGCCCCTCCTGCATCCAGTCCCCCAAGTGCGGCAACGGCAACGACCCCCTCCACAAACGCGGCGCCGTCCGCCTCCTCACCCGCCTCCTCGCCACCCCGCCCGGTGCCGGGCCGGAGCCCGCACCCCCGGGCGCCGCAGCCGCACCCCCAGGGCCCGACCCGGCCGGCCCACCCGCTCCCTGACACCGGTGGTGCGGGCCCCCAGCGCCCTGTCAGCGCCCCCGCGAGCCGCGGCGACCCGGATGGACCGGGGCAGTCGCCCAAACCCCGCAAATCGCCCCTCAGGACGCCCCTGGGGCCTGGAGGGGAGTCCCGAAGCAAACCGGGGCGAACCGTCCTCAAGTCGCCCGCGAAACGCCCCGACCATCCGCCGGAGACGAATCCGAACCCCCCCCCCTTCCGTTTGGCTGAAAATCGCCTCTCCGACCTCACCGAACAGTTGAAATCAGGCCCCGAAAACCGCCCCGCACCGGTACGCCCGTCCGGGTCCCCTCACCCCGACCGACCCACGAACCCGACGACCAGACGGGTCAGACGGGTCAGACCGGTCAGACCGGCCGGGCAGGTCGGGCAGGTCAGGCCGGTCAGGCCGGGGGAAGAGGCGGGCCGGCGCGGGACGCCAGGGCCGGGGCGAAGGGACCCGCACGGACCCGGGCCGTGATCTCGGCCACTTCCCCCTCGACCCGGCACGCGGTCACCTCCGCGCCCTGGGCCCGGGCCACCCGCGCCGCCGCCGCGCAGGCCGCCCCCGGGCCGTGGGACCAGGTCGCGGCCGCCGCGAGGGCGGCCAGGTCAGCCGACGCACCCGCCCGGTGACGGGCCGCGACCGCCTGTCCGAGGAGCAGCACGCCCCCGAACACGGCCCCCAGAACCGTGACCACCACCGTCGCCCAGACCGTCGCGGAGCCCCGGTCCCGGCTCACGGCGGCGGCCCCACGCTGTCCTCGGCCAGGGCCACCGCCAGCGCCCCGAGCCGTACCGGCAGCCGGTCGGGCCCGGGCGCGGGGGCCGCGACCCTGACCCGCCAGAGGTCCCCCACCCGCTCCACTTCGACCTCCGCCCCCGGCGGGGCCGCCTCCCGGGCCGCGGCCTCCGCCACTCCCGCCGGCTCCGAGCGGGCCGCCGCCCGGGCCCCCGCCCGGGCGGCGTCCACGCACCGGATCTGGGCGGCCGCCGCCATCAGGGCCCACACGAGCAGGGCCGCGAACAAGACCAGCGCCGGGATCACCATCGCCGCTTCGGCCGTCACATATCCGCGGTCTCCGATTCCCGTCGGTTTTCGCTCAGAACGGCGCATCGAGCGCCTTCCCGATGGTCGACTGAAGTGCCGCCGAGACCACGTCACTCGTCACCACCTTGTACAGAACCGCGGCGAACGCACACGCCGCGATCGTGCCCATGGCGTATTCCGAAGTCGACATTCCCGCGTCGCTTCCGTGTCCGGCCAGCGCCTTACGCAGTCGGAACCAGATGATCCTCATGACAAACCTCCGGTGGGATTACGTTCTTGATGTGATTTCAGCTTGTGATTCCGCTGTTATTTCAGCTCCCGGCCAGCAGCCCCGAGGCCATTCCGATCACCACCGGGGCCACTCCGACCGCGAGGAACGCGGGGAGGAAGCAGAGCCCCACCGGGGCGGTGACGAGTACCGCCGCGCGCTGCGCCCTGGCGCCCGCCTGCCGCATGCGTTCCGCACGCAGGGCGGCGGCGATGCGGGAGACCGGCTCGGCGGCGGGGGCCCCGGTACGCGCGGCCCGCTCCAGGCACTCGGCCAGCCCCCTGGCACCCGGTATGCCCGCCAACCTCCCCCACGCCGACCCCGGTTCGCCGCCCAGGCGCAGCTCCGCCCCGGCCATCGCCAGGCGCTCCCCCACGGGGCCGCCCAGCGACTCGCCCACCACCTCGGCGGCCTCGACCGGCCCGGCCCCCGCCGCCAGACACGCGGCCAGCAGATCGGCGGCGAACGGCAACTGCCGTTCCGCTTCCCGGGGATCGACCCCGGCCTGTTGCCGGCCGGCCCTGAGCAGCAGGCGCCGCGCCCCGAAGGCCGCCGCGCACCCCACCAGGAGCCCTGCCGGGCCACCGATCAGGAGCCAGCCCGCCAGCAGTGCGCCGGCCGGCCCGGCCCAGGCCGTGACGGCGGCCCGGCTCCCGGGTTTCCACAGCGAGCGGCGCCGCCCGGGCTTGGCCCGGAACAGGCCCGCGATCCTGCGGCGCGCCGCCCTTCGCCCGAGCCCGGACCAGAGCGCGGAGGCAGCGCACCACACCAGCGCCGCGAGGCAGCACGCCATCCCCAACCTGTGGACCACCGATCCGCCCATCACCGCTCCCCCGCCCGCACGATCCGCCGGCACCACAGCAGCCCGAGCGCCTCCAGCACCCCGCCCGCAACCAGGCAGCCCCAGCCCATCGGGGAGTGGAGCAGCACGCGCAGGGGATCCGCGCCGAGCCCGGTACCGATCAGCAGGCCCACGAGCGGCAGCAGTGCGAGGACCACCGCCGTCGACCTGGCTCCGGCCAGCTGGGCCCGCAGCGACTCCTCCCGGTCCCGCTCGGCCCTCAACGCCCCTTCCAGCCGGTCCAGTCCGGCCGCGAGCCCCGCGCCGCCGTCCACCGAGACCCGCCAGCAGGCGGCCATGCCGGCCAGCCCTTCCGCACCCGGTTCCCGCGCGGCCTGTCGCAGCGCACCGGGTACGTCCCCTCCGAACGCCGCGGCGGCCAGTACGCCCGCCTCCGCGGCACCCGGACCGCCGGGGCCCGCGACCGTGCGGCGCAGCGCCACGGTGAGGGCCTGCCCGGGCTGCGCCCCTGCCCGCAGTTCCCCCACCACGGCCCCGCACAGGGCCGTCACCTCGGCGGCCCTGGCCGCACGGGCCCGCTCACCTTCCCGGGCCCGGAGCCACCGCCGCAGCAGCGGCACGGACGCCGCCCCCAACAGCAGCGGGATCACCGATCCGCCCCACAGGGCGACCGCCACGGCGGCCGCCGGTCCGGCCCACTCCGGCCACCGCACGGCCCGCACCCGCACCGCGGCCGCCCACCGCAGTACGCGCGGCGGCCCTCCCGGAAAGACCGCTCCGCCCCCGGCGAGTACCAACCGGGCCCGTCGCTGCGCCTGATCGCCCCCGGCCAGTACCCAGGCGGCCGCTCCGGCGCACAGCAGCCCGGCGAACACCGGCACCGAGCCGACCGGCACGCCGCTCATCGGGCACCCCCCAACAGCGGTCCCAGCCGCGCCCAGCCCCGCTCCCGCTGGAAGCCGCGTGGCCCCCAGCGCAGGGCGGGTACGGTCACCACCAGCCCGGCCGGGTCCCGCTCCAGCACGTGGACCTCGGCGACGCGGCGGCGGCCGTTGCGGTCGCGGGCGAGGTGGACCACCAGGGTCAGGGCCGCCGCCAGCTGGCTGTGGAGGGCGGCCCGGTCGAGACCGGCGGCCGTCCCGAGCGCCTCCAGCCTGGCCGGGACGTGCGCGGCGGCATTGGCGTGCACGGTGCCGCAGCCGCCCTCGTGCCCGGTGTTCAGCGCGGCGAGGAGGTCGGCGACCTCGGCGCCGCGCACCTCGCCGACGACGAGCCGGTCGGGCCGCATCCGCAGCGCCTGCCGGACCAGGTCCGCCAGGGTGACCAGACCCGCCCCTTCCTGGTTCGCGGGACGGGTCTCCAGCCTCACCACGTGGGGATGGTCGGGGCGCAGCTCGGCGGAGTCCTCGGCCAGCACGATCCGCTCGGCGGGTCCGACGAGGCCGAGCAGGGCGCTGAGCAGGGTGGTCTTGCCGGTCCCGGTCCCGCCGGAGACGAGGAAGGAGAGCCGGGCCTCGACCATCGCCCGGAGCAGCCGGTGCCCGCCCGGCGGAAGGGTCCCGGCGGCCACCAGTTCGTCCAGCGTGAAGGCCTTGGGCCGCACCACCCGCAGGGACAGGCACGCCGACCCGACCGCCACCGGGGGGAGTACCGCGTGGAGCCGGGTGCCGTCGGGCAGGCGGGCGTCCACCCAGGGCCGGGCGTCGTCGAGGCGCCGCCCGGCGACGGCGGCCAGCCGCTGGGCCAGCCTGCGTACCGCTTCGGCGTCGGGGAAGGTCACCCCGGTCAGTTCCAGTCCGCCACCGCGGTCCACCCACACCCGGTCCGGGGCCGCGACGAGCACGTCGGTGACCTCCGGGTCGGCGAGCAGCCGCTCCAGCGGCCCGGCGCCGACCAGTTCGGACCGCAACTCGGCGGCCACGCCGAGCACTTCCGCGTCACCGAGCAGGCGGCCCTGGGCCCGCAGGGCTGCCGCGACCCGGGCCGGAGTCGGCTCTCCGCCGCTCTCGGCGAGGTGCTGGCGCACCGCGTCCAGCAGGACCGCGCTCATGCCGGCACCCCCTGGGCGGAACCGAGCACACGCTGCCAGAAGCCGTCGCAGAAGCGGGCCAACGGGCCCCGCGCACCCGGTGGTTCCCCCTCGGAGACCCTCCCCGGGAGGCCCACCTCGACCGGCACCTCCCCGGCCAGCGGAACCCGCAGCAGGCCCGCGACGGCTTCGGCGTCGAGCCCTTCCGGGCAGCGGCCCCGTACGACCACCCGGACGTCCCGGGCCACCATGCGGACCCCGGCTGCCACCCGCCCCGCCGCGGCCACCGACCGCAGTTCTCCGGGCACCACCATGAGCACCAGGTCCAGTTGGGCGAGCACCTCCGCCACGGCCTCGTCCACCCGTCGGGGCAGGTCGACGACCACCACCCCGCCCCTCCGGCGGGCGGCGGCCACGACGGACCGCATCGCGGCGGGCGGCACCACCACCCGGTCTCCGCGGTCCCAGCTCAGTACCCGCAGCGCGTGCAGTTCGGGCAGGGACTCCGCCAGCGCCCCGGCTCCGACGCGGCCGCGCGAGGCGGCGAAGTCGGGCCAGCGCAGCCCTTCGGCACCCTCGCCTCCCAGCAACACGTCCATGCCGCCGCCGAGGGGGTCGCCGTCGATGAGGATGGTGCGCTCACCGGCGCGGGCGGCCCGCAGGGCGAGGGCGCAGGCGAGGGTCGACGCTCCGGCGCCGCCGCTGCCGCCGATCACTCCGACGGTGAGGGCGGGCCGGCCGGCGCCTTCCACCACGTCGGCGATGCGGTCGACGAGGAAGGTCTCGGCGTCGGGCAGCCGCAGCACCTCTTCGGCGCCGATCTCGACGGCCCGCTGCCACACCTCGGGGTCGTCGAGGTCCCGGCCGACGAGGAACACCCCGTCCCTGCGGGGAGCTCCGCGCACCCGGCGAGCGGCATCGTCTCCGACGAGTACGAGCGGGGCGCTCTCCCAGCCGGTGTCCCCAGGACGTGCGGCCGGATCCCGGCCGGTGTCCTCCCCGGCCCCGCCCCCACGGTCACCGCCGGTCCCGAACTGCTCCGGCACCGCGTGGTGCACATGGGGCTCGGCCCCGGCGGCGGCGCACAGCCGCAGCAGGTCGTCGAGCAGCAGGGGATCCTCGGTGATGATCAACGGCCGCCCGCCGCCCGGTGCGGCGCCGGCCGCCCGGCCCGGCAGTCCGCCCCCGCGGGCCACCACTGGTTCCGGCGCTTCACACGACTTCGATCCAGCCACGATCTCCGCCCCCTTCTCACAGCAAATCCAGGTGCCGCGGACTTCGCGGCTGGAATCACGGTGCAGGGATCCGGAAATTGAAGTGGATCTTGCATGAAAACTGTGGACAACAAGGCGGCTGTGAATAACTTCGCCACACCATCAGGTGAGTTCCGGAGCGCGGCGGAACAACTACGCAGCGTCACGAGTCTGAGGAGGTGAGGGCCTTCGCCACGAGGGCCGACCGAAGAGGGAGGACCGAAGAGATGGTCACTGAAGGCCGTTGGCACGGGACGCGAACCGCGTCCGGACATGCGACGACCCCCGCCGGGGGGGAGAGCGGGGGTCGTCCCCACGGTCCGACTCGGGGGGGGAGGAGCCAGACCGGGTTAGCACGGTCGCGAACGATCCGTGACTTCCATGGTGTACCCGAGAGCCTTCTCAGGCAAACCCACGCGCCACACCTTACGCCGAATGGTGGGCGCATATGCTCGGGTCGTGGAAAATCAGCCCTTGCCGCACTCCTCGCCTCGGACCGCCGCCTTCTTCGACCTGGACAAGACGGTCATTGCGAAGTCCAGCACTCTGACGTTCAGCAAGTCCTTCTACCAGGGCGGCCTGATCAACAGGCGGGCCGTGCTGCGCACCGCCTACACGCAGTTCATCTTCCTGGCCGGCGGCGCCGACCACGATCAGATGGAGCGGATGCGGGAGTACCTGTCCGCCCTCTGCAAGGGGTGGAACGTCCAGCAGGTGCGGGAGATCGTCGCCGAAGCCCTGCACGACCTGATCGACCCGATCATCTACGACGAGGCAGCATCGCTGATCGAGGCCCACCACACCGCGGGCCGCGACGTGGTGATCGTGTCCACCTCGGGGGCCGAAGTCGTCGAGCCGATCGGCGAGATGCTCGGGGCCGACCGCGTCGTGGCCACCCGGATGGTGGTCGGTGAGGACGGCTGCTTCACCGGGGAGATCGACTACTACGCCTACGGCCCGACAAAGGCGGAGGCCGTGCGCGAGCTCGCCGAGTCCGAGGGGTACGACCTCGCCCGCTGCTACGCGTACAGCGACTCGATCACCGACGTGCCGATGCTGGAGGCGGTCGGACACCCCCACGCGGTGAACCCCGACCGGGCGCTCCGCCGCGAGGCCGTGGCCCGGGAGTGGCCGGTGCTGGTGTTCAACAAGCCGGTCCGGCTGAAGCAGCGGCTGCCCGGACTGTCGATGCCCGCGCGCCCCGCCCTGGTCGCCGCGGCGGCGGTCGGCGCAGCGGCGGCCACCGCCGGGCTCGTCTGGTACGCCAGCCGCCGCCGGGCGGCCACGGGCGCCACGTCGGCCTGACGCCCCGCCCGCCCCCGGCCGCCCACACCCGCCCCCGCCCCGCGCCGCCCCGCCCGCCAGCCCGCCCGCTCGCCCACGCAGGCTGCGGGCCGGCAGCGGACTGTCCCGATCTGGGGCGATAAAGCATGTCCGGATCACCCCGGATCGTCCGGGAAAGTAAAGAACTCGGGCCAGGGGTTTCGCTCCGCTCGGAAGCGGAGTACAAAGGAGTCACGGCCCGCGAGACCAAAGAACATCCGAGAGGATCATCTTTAAAACGCAGTAAGGCCCACGGACCGAAGCAGGAACGCCGAGCACCCACGCGACGTCGACCCGTCGATTACGGGCCAGCCGCACCAGGTGACGGGCAAAGCTCCCGACCTGATGGGCAATTTTCGAGGACGCTTGGTAACTGGGCGCGAATGCCAGCGGCGACACCAAAGCAAGACGGTGTCGCCGCAACCCATGTCCAGGGCCGGGCCGCGGCGGGCTGACTGATCAGCGATCCGGCCCCGATGACACCTCGCCCGTCACCCCGCGCACCCCGCGCCCGCGTCCTGGCCTCAGGCCGCGCCGCGCTGGAGCGCCTCGCAGACGGCGGTCGACTCACGGACCCCGAGTTCGATGGCACGTCCGCAGTGCGCGATCCAGGCCGCCATCCCCTCCGGAGTACCGGATACGTAGCCCTCGAAGGCCGCGAGGTACGCCGCACGCCCCTGCTCCGCGTGACCGACCTCCGCCGGACAGATCGCCTTCGGGTCGAGACCACTGTTGATCAGCACGATGCGTTCGGCGGCCCGCGCGACCAGGCCGTTGTAGGAACCGAACGGACGCAGGGCCAGCAGTTCGCCGTGCACCACCGCACCCGTGATCAGCGCCGGGGCGGAGCCCCCCGCGATGATCAGGCGCGACAGCCCGTCCAGGCGCCCGGCGACCTCGTCGGCGCCGGGCAGCGGAAGCTCCACCAGGGGCTCGTCGACGGTCTCGCCGGCCAGCCGGGGCCTGCCGACGACGTCCCCCGCCTCGGTCGAGCCGGAAGCGACGAGGTGCAGACGGGCCAGAACCCGGAGCGGCGACTGGCGCCAGATGCTCAGCAGTTGCCCCGCCTCCGCCGTCAGGCGCAGGGCCGCGCCCACGGTCCGCGCTTCCTGCTCCGCGCCAAAGTCGGTCCGGCGGCGGACCTCCTCCAGCGCCCAGTCGGCGCCGGACAGTGCCGCGCTGCCCCGGGCGCCGCGCAGCGCGGCCTCCGAGGTGATCTCCCCGCTGCGGCGGCGCATCACCCGGTGCCCGTAGACCCGGTCCACTGCCTTGCGTACGGAATCCACGGACTCTGCGACACCCGGGAGCGAGCCGAGGGCCGCCAGCGGGTCAGAAGCGCTACTCATAAGTAGGGAGCCTACGCAGTGCTCACCCTTGGCACCGACCCCTCCTTGGAGTGGTCTTCTTCACTCACCTTGACCACAGTCCGCGTTCATGCCGCTACGCTTGGTGAACATGAAGATCGCTTTCGTGGGAAAGGGCGGCAGCGGCAAGACGACGCTGTCCTCCCTCTTCATCCGCCACCTCGCAGCCAATGAAGCCCCCGTCGTCGCGGTGGACGCCGACATCAACCAGCACCTCGGCGCGGCCCTCGGGCTCGGCGAGGACGAGGCCGCCGCGCTGCCCGCCCTGGGCGCGCACCTGCCGATGATCAAGGAGTACCTGCGCGGGTCCAATCCGCGCATCGCGTCCGCCGACAGCATGATCAAGACCACGCCGCCCGGCACCGGCTCGCGGCTGCTGCGGATCACCGAGGACAACCCGGTCTACGAGGCCTGCGCGCGCACGCTGCTCCTCGACGGGGACCCCGTCCGGCTGATGGCGACCGGACCGTTCACCGAGGCCGACCTCGGGGTGGCCTGCTACCACTCGAAGGTCGGTGCGGTCGAGCTCTGCCTCAACCACCTGGTCGACGGCCCCGACGAATACGTCGTCGTCGACATGACGGCCGGGTCGGACTCCTTCGCCTCCGGCATGTTCACCCGCTTCGACGTGACCTTCCTCGTCGCCGAGCCGACCCGCAAGGGCGTCTCCGTCTACCGCCAGTACAAGGAGTACGCCCGGGACTTCGGCGTCGCGCTCAAGGTCGTCGGCAACAAGGTGCAGGGCCCGGAGGACATCGAGTTCCTCCAGGACGAGGTGGGCGAGGACCTGCTGGTCACCTTCGGGCACTCGGACTGGGTACGGGCGATGGAGAAGGGGCGGCCGGCCGCCTTCGAACTGCTGGAGGCCACGAACCGGCTCGCCCTGCAGGCCCTCCAGGACGCGGCCGAGGACTCCTACGCCGGCCGGGACTGGTCCAAGTACACGGAGCAGATGGTGCACTTCCACCTGCGGAACGCGCAGAGCTGGGGGAACGCCAAGACCGGGGTCGACCTGGCGGAACAGGTCGACCCCGGCTTCGTCCTGCACGAGGCCGTCGGGATCCCCGGTGAGGCGCTGGTCAGCCCTCGTCCGACTCCGACTCCGACTCCTCAGCCTGTTCACCAGCCGGCTTGACCCCGGAGGCATCCGACGGGGCGGCCGGCCGAGCCGGCGGCCCCGCGGTGAGGAAGGTGCCCCAGCCCTGCTCGGGCGCCTCGCCGACGTCGAGGGTGCGCATCCACTCCAGGGTCTTGGGGTCCTGGGCGTCCAGCCAGTCGGCCAGCTCGCGGAACGGCACGCAGCGGACCTCGGGCTTGGTGCACATGCTCTGGATGGACTCCTCCACGGCACGCATGTAGGTGCCGCCGTTCCACGACTCGAAGTGGTTGCCGATGATCAGCGGCGCGCGGTTGCCCTGGTAGGCCCGGTCGAAGGCCTGGCGCAGGCCGTCGCGCATCTGGTCGCCCCAGTACCGGTGCTGCGAGGGGTCGCCCTGGGAGGTCGTGCCCGACTGGTTGACCATGTAGTTGTAGTCCATGCTCAGCGTGTCGAAGGCGCGCCCCGGCATGGGGACGAGCTGGAGCGGGATGTCCCAGAGCCCGTCGGTCTTCTTGGGCCAGATCTGCTTGCTGATGCCGCTGGAGTCGTAGCGGAAGCCCATGTCCTTGGCCGCCAGCATGAAGTTCTTCTGGCCTTCGAGGCAGGGGGTGCGGGCGCCGATGAGTTCCTTGTCGTAGTCGAACGGGAGGGCTTCCAGGTCCTTCAGGCCCGCGTTCGTCTTCCAGTTCTTCACGAAGGACTTGGCCTGATTGATCTCGCTCTTCCACTCCTCCACGGACCAGGTGCCGACGCCGCCCTCGGGTCCGCAGAAGTGGCCGTTGAAGTGGGTGCCGATCTCATTGCCCTCCAGCCAGGCCGCACGGACCTGGGTGGCGGTGTCCTTGATGCCCTGGAGGTCGCCGAAGCCGATGTCGGAGCGGCCGGAGTCGTGCTGCGGGGCGGTATAGAGGGAACGTTTCTCCTCCGGCAGCATGTACACGCCGCTGAGGAAGTAGGTCATGCGGGCGTTGTACTTCTTCCCGACCTCGCGGAAGTGCGAGAAGAGCTTCTGGCTGTCCTCGCCGGCGCCGTCCCAGGAGAACACCACGAACTGCGGCGGCTTCTCGCCCGGCTTCAGCTTCCGCGGCTTCACCACGTTCGGCTGGGGACCGGTGTAGGCGGTGGAACCGTCACCGATGGGCCGCATGACGCTGCCGGGGGCCTCCGGCGCGGCGGCGCCCTTCCTCACCTTCGACTTCGCGGGCTCGGACGTGCTGCACCCGGCGGCGCCCAGCACCAGGGCCGTGGCGACCAGGCCGCCGGCGATCTTCTTCGTGGCGGCGATCATCCGCACACCTCTCCCTCGCAGTTCCCAACGCAGGACTTCCGCGCCGCAACGTCCCACGGGGGCCACTTTGAAGAAGGTGTGACAAGCCGGACAAAATGCTTAATCACCCTTGAGTGCTAATTCGTACACCATTTGCCCCTATTATCCCCATCTTCTCTTTACTCTCCATTACCATCCATTTACCGAGCGTTGAGACTCCCGCCGCTTCATCCCTCCTCAGAGGAGACGGGACCCCATGACTGCCCCCACCCCGGCCGCGCCGAGCCCGGCCACCCAGAACCCCGACCCGCAGACCCCCACCGCAGCCGCCCAGACGCCCCCACCCCGCGGGAAGTTCTCCGCGGACCTGTCGGCCTCCATCGCCGTCTTCCTGATCGCCCTGCCGCTCTCCCTCGGCATCGCGCTCGCCACCGGAGCCCCCTTGCAGGCCGGGCTGGTGGCCGCGGCGGTCGGCGGGATCGTGGCCGGCCGGTTCGGCGGAGCCCCGCTCCAGGTGAGCGGGCCCGCGGCCGGACTCACCGTCGTGACCGCCGAGTTGATCCAGCACTACGGGTGGCGCACCACCTGCGCGATCACCGTGCTCGCCGGCTGCTGCCAGCTCGGGCTCGCCTTCCTGCGCACCGCCCGGTCCGCGCTCATGGTGAGTCCGGCGATCGTGCACGGCATGCTCGCGGGCATCGGCGTGACCATCGCCCTGGCCCAGCTGCACATCGTGCTCGGCGGCACCCCGCAGAGCTCGGCCGTGGCCAACGTCCAGGGTCTGCCGGCCCAGTTGGCCGACCTCCATCCGGCGGCGCTCGGGGTGAGCGCGCTGACGGTGTTCGTGCTGCTCGGCTGGTCCCGGGTGCCCGGGCGGGCAGGTGCGGTCCTGCGCAAGGTACCGGCCGCCCTGGCCGCCGTCGCCGCGGCCACGGCGTTCGCCTCGCTCGCGGGGCTCACCCTGCCCCGCGTCGATCTGCCCTCGTGGCGCAGTCACGCCCTGCCCGAACTGCCGGAAGGGCCGGTGCTCGGGCTGATCGCCGCCGTACTGACGATCACTCTGGTCGGCAGTGTGGAGTCCCTGCTGTCCTCCGTGGCCACCGACAAGCTGATCGCCTCCGAGCGCGGTACGGAGGACCGCCCGCCGCGCGCCGACCTGGACCGTGAACTGCGCGGCCAGGGTGCGGCGAACATCGTCTCCGGCGCGCTGGGCGGACTCCCGGTGACGGGGGTCGCCGTCCGCAGCGTCGCCAACGTCAAGTCCGGTGCCGTCAGCCGGAAATCGGCCATGTTGCACGGCTTGTGGGTGGTGATCGCGGCCGGACTGCTCGTCCCCGTCCTCGACCTGATCCCGCTCGCGGCGCTGGCCGCCCTGGTCATGGCCGTCGGGATCCAGATGGTGTCCATCACGCACCTGCGTACGGTCTCCCGGCACCGCGAGTCCCTGGTCTACGCGACGACCATCGTGGCCGTGGTGCTGGGCGGGGTGCTGGAAGGGGTCGCCATCGGAATCGCCGTGGCCGTAGCCGTGGCCCTGCACCGGCTCGCCCGGACACGGATCACCGTCGAGGAGCGGGACGGAGTCCACCGGGTCCGCGCGCGCGGCCAGTTGACCTTCCTCGCGGTGCCCCGGCTGAGCCGCGTGCTCAACCAGATCCCGCACACGGGACACACCGTGATCGAGCTGGACGGCTCCTTCATAGACCACGCCGCCTACGAGACCCTCCACGACTGGCAGGACTCCCACCTGGCGCACGGCGGTTCGCTGGAGGTCACCGGCCGCTCCGGCGCCGCGATCGCCGGGGGCGACGGGAGCGAGGGGGCGGAGGGCACGTCCGGTGGCGGGCACCGCGGCGACGCGGGCGGGCGCGGAGCGCACCAGTGCTGCCGGCCCTGGACGCCCTGGCAGAACCACTGCGACCACCGCGCCGTGAGCGCGGCCACCGCCGGCACCACCGGTGGCACCACCGGCGCCGGCTCCGCGGAAACCGGCGGCGCGGAGAGCGCCGGCCGCGCGGATTCCCGTACGCTGCCCGGCGCGGACGGGACAGCGGCTTCCGCCCGGCGGCGCGGGGCGGGCCAACTGGCCAACGGAATCAGCGCC
This sequence comes from Streptomyces sp. NPDC006512, assembly GCF_040611935.1. Classification (NCBI taxonomy): domain Bacteria; kingdom Bacillati; phylum Actinomycetota; class Actinomycetes; order Kitasatosporales; family Streptomycetaceae; genus Streptomyces; species Streptomyces sp. NPDC006512. Next base: position 134,773 of record NZ_JBEXPG010000003.1, read on the forward strand.
TTCCAGCGGGACACCGCGCCCCGCGTACGGGACGAGCTGGCCCGGCTGGCCCGCGAAGGCCAGCGGCCCTCGCAGCTCTTCCTCACCTGCGCGGACTCCCGCCTGGTGACCAGCATGATCACGGCGAGCGGCCCCGGGGACCTCTTCACCGTCCGCAACGTGGGCAACCTGGTGCCGTTGCCGGGCGCCGAGTCCACCGACGACTCGGTCGCCGCGGCCATCGAGTACGCGGTGGACGTGCTCAAGGTCGACAGCATCACCGTGTGCGGGCACTCGGGCTGCGGGGCCATGCAGGCCCTGCTGAACTCCCACCCCGAGGCGCCGATGACCCCGCTGCGGCGCTGGCTGCGGCACGGCCTGCCCAGCCTGGAGCGGATGGGCAGCCGCCACCACGCGTGGGCACGGATCGCGGGACGGCTCCCGGCCGACGCCGTGGAGCAGCTGTGCCTGACCAACGTGGTCCAGCAGCTGGAGCACTTGCGGGCGCACGAATCGGTGGCCCGGCGGCTCGCCGAGGGCACGCTGGAACTGCACGGCATGTACTTCCACGTGGGCGAGGCCCAGGCGTACCTGCTGTCCGAGGGCGAGGACTTCTTCGACTGTCGGGTTTTCGACAGCGTCGGCCAGAGCGTCTGAGACGCCCCGCACCTGAACCGATACCCTCCCGTAACCGTGCAAGCGGTTGGCCCCTTCCCGCACCCTGCAGCGGGGAGGGGTCATTCGTGCGTCCGCCGCACGCCGCCGCACACCGTTCTTCGTACGGGCCCAGTCGTGGTATAGGTCTAAACCAATTCTCGGCTACCCCTTGTCACCTGGGCGTCTGAACTGATGAGCTATGCCCGGGGACACAACGGACACCCTGGGAAAGGGAGATGTCGTGAGCAATGACAGCCTGGCCAATCTGCTCAAAGAGGAGCGTCGGTTCGCACCGCCCGCCGCTCTGGCCGCCGCCGCCAACGTGACCGAGGCGGCGTACGCGCAGGCCGACGCGGACCGGCTGGGCTTCTGGGCCGAGCAGGCCCGGCGGCTGACCTGGGACACGGAGCCGACCGAGACGCTCGACTGGAGCAACCCGCCCTTCGCGAAGTGGTTCGCGGACGGCAAGCTCAACGTCGCGTACAACTGCGTGGACCGCCACGTCGAGGCCGGCAACGGCGAACGCGTCGCGATCCACTTCGAGGGCGAGCCCGGCGACAGCCGCTCGATCACCTACGCGCAGCTCAAGGACGAGGTCTCGCAGGCGGCCAACGCCCTCACCGAGCTCGGTGTACGGGCGGGCGACCGGGTCGCCGTCTACCTGCCGATGATCCCCGAAGCGGTCGTGGCGATGCTCGCGTGCGCCCGCGTCGGCGCCGCCCACTCGGTGGTCTTCGGCGGCTTCTCCGCCGACGCCGTCGCCTCCCGCATCCAGGACGCCGACGCCAAGCTGGTGATCACCGCCGACGGCGGCTACCGCCGTGGCAAGCCCAGCGCGCTCAAGCCCGCCATCGACGAGGCCGTGGGCAAGTGCCCGCAGGTCGAGCACGTGCTGGTCGTACGCCGCACCGGCCAGGACACCGCCTTCACCGAGGGCCGGGACGTCTGGTGGCACGACGTGGTCGCCCGCCAGTCCACCGAGCACACCCCGCGGGCCTTCGACGCCGAGCACCCGCTCTTCATCCTCTACACCTCGGGGACCACGGGTAAGCCCAAGGGCATCCTGCACACCTCCGGCGGCTACCTGACGCAGGCCGCGTACACCCACCACGCGGTCTTCGACCTCAAGCCGGAGACCGACGTCTACTGGTGCACCGCCGACATCGGCTGGGTGACCGGGCACTCCTACATCGTCTACGGGCCGCTCGCCAACGGCGCCACCCAGGTGATGTACGAGGGCACGCCGGACACCCCGCACCAGGGCCGGTTCTGGGAGGTCGTCCAGAAGTACGGCGTCACCATCCTCTACACCGCGCCCACGGCGATCCGTACGTTCATGAAGTGGGGCGACGACATCCCCGCGAAGTTCGACCTGTCGAGCCTGCGCGTACTGGGCTCGGTCGGCGAGCCGATCAACCCCGAGGCCTGGATCTGGTACCGCAAGCACATCGGCGGCGACCGCTGTCCGATCGTGGACACCTGGTGGCAGACCGAGACCGGCGCGATGATGATCTCCCCGCTGCCGGGGGTGACCGAGACCAAGCCCGGATCAGCCCAGCGCGCACTGCCCGGAATCTCGGCCACCGTCGTCGACGACGAGGCCAACGAGGTCGGCAACGGCGGTGGCGGCTACCTCGTCCTGACAGAGCCGTGGCCGTCGATGCTGCGCACCATCTGGGGCGACGACCAGCGGTTCATCGACACCTACTGGTCGCGCTTCGAGGGCAAGTACTTCGCGGGCGACGGCGCCAAGAAGGACGACGACGGCGACATCTGGCTGCTCGGCCGGGTCGACGACGTGATGCTGGTGTCCGGCCACAACATCTCGACGACCGAGGTCGAATCGGCCCTCGTCTCGCACCCCTCCGTCGCCGAGGCGGCGGTGGTCGGCGCGGCCGACGAGACCACCGGTCAGGCCATCGTGGCCTTCGTGATCCTGCGGGGCAGCGCCTCGGAGACGGACACCCTGGTCGGCGAACTGCGCAACCACGTCGGTGCCACGCTCGGCCCGATCGCGAAGCCGAAGCGGATCCTGCCGGTGCAGGAGCTCCCCAAGACCCGCTCGGGCAAGATCATGCGCCGTCTGCTGCGCGACGTGGCGGAGAACCGGGCGGTCGGCGACGTCACCACCCTGGCGGACTCCTCGGTGATGGACCTGATCCAGAACAAGCTGCCGAGCGCCTCCGACGAGGACTGACGGACAGCGGCCCCATCCGGCCATCCCGCCACCCGGCTACTCGGCCACCCGAAGGGCCCCGGAGGGCGTCCGGCGCACAGCGCGCCGGACGCCCTCCTCCCGTTTAAGGTGAAGATCACCCGATACGACCGCGCACACCCTGTAAAATAAGAGAAACGTCAATATTTGACGTCCGAAAGTCTCAGGGTGCGCCGGGAAGTCTGGTCGGCAACTGCATTTGCCATGCCGTCGACCACCCGGAGGTTCCCCACCGTGGCCACCCCCACGCCCAGCCGCAAACTCCTCGGCAGGCTCTCGCTGCCCGAGCGCCGCTTCGTCGCGGACGCTCTGCGCACCGAGACCGTCGGCGGCGTCCTGCTCCTGGTGGCCGCGGTCGCCGCCCTCGTCTGGGCGAACATCCCCGGCATCTCCGCCAGCTACGACAGCGTCCGCTCCTTCCACATCGGGCCCGCCTCCCTCGGCCTGGACCTCTCCCTCCAGCACTGGGCGGCCGACGGCCTGCTCGCCGTCTTCTTCTTCGTCGCCGGCATCGAGCTCAAGCGCGAACTCGTCGCGGGGGACCTGCGCGACCCCAAGGCCGCCGCCCTCCCGGTGGTCGCCGCCCTCTGCGGCATGGCCGTACCCGCGCTGGTCTACGTCCTGGTCAACACCCTCGGCAACGGCTCGACCAGCGGCTGGGCGGTCCCGACGGCCACCGACATCGCCTTCGCGCTCGCCGTCCTCGCGGTCATCGGCACTTCCCTGCCGTCCGCGCTGCGCGCCTTCCTGCTGACCCTGGCCGTGGTCGACGACCTCTTCGCCATCCTGATCATCGCCGTGTTCTTCACCAGCGAGATCGACTTCCTGGCGCTGGGCGGGGCGGTCGCCGGTCTGGTCCTCTTCTGGTTCCTGCTCCGCTCGGGAGTCCGCGGCTGGTACCTGTACGTCCCGCTCGCCCTGGCGATCTGGGGCCTGATGTACAACAGCGGCGTCCACGCCACCATCGCCGGCGTCGCCATGGGCCTGATGCTCCGCTGCACCCGTAGGGACGGCGAGGAGCACTCGCCCGGCGAGCACATCGAGCACCTGGTCCGGCCGCTGTCCGCCGGCCTCGCCGTCCCCCTCTTCGCCCTGTTCTCCGCCGGGGTCTCGCTCTCGGGCGGGGCCGTCGCCGAGGTCTTCACCCGCCCCGAGACCCTCGGCGTGGTCCTCGGCCTGGTCGTCGGCAAGACCGTCGGCATCTTCGGCGGCACCTGGCTGGCCGCCCGCTTCACCAAGGCGGAGCTGAACGAGGACCTCGCCTGGCCGGACGTGCTCGCCGTGGCCTCGCTGGCCGGCATCGGCTTCACCGTGTCCCTGCTCATCGGCGAACTCGCCTTCGCCGACGACCCCGCCCTGATGGACGAGGTCAAGGCCGCCGTCCTGCTCGGCTCCCTCATCGCCGCGGTCGTCGCGTGCGTCCTGCTGAAGATGCGCGACCGCAAGTACCGGGCGCTGACCGAGGCGGAGGAGCTCGACGAGGACCTCGACGGCATCCCCGACATCTACGAACAGGACAACCCGGACTACCACCTGCGGATGGCGAAGATCTACGAGGAGAAGGCCGCGGAACACCGCCGCAGGGCCGCCGCCCACGCTCTCCAGCGCTCCGAAGCGGCGGGCGGGTCCAGCACGGGCGGCGACCGTCCGGCATGATCTGACTGACGACGGAGGACAGCCGCCGGAAGCAGACGACAGAGGGAGTCAGAGATGAGCGCAGTGGACCAAGGGGCGCAGGGAGCCGAGCGCACGCTCGGCCAGCTGGTCGCCTCGGCCACCGCCGAGATGTCGGCCCTGGTGCACGACGAGATCGCCCTCGCGAAGGTGGAGATCAAGCAGGACGTCAAGCGCGCGGGCATCGGCAGCGGCGCCGCCATCGTCGCGGGAGTGCTGCTGCTCTTCTCCCTCCCCGTACTGAGTTTCGCCGCGGCCTACGGCATCCACAATCTCGGGCTCGGGCTCGCCTGGTCCTTCCTGATCGTCGGGGTCGCGTTCTGGCTGCTCGCGGGCCTGATCGGACTGGTCGCCATGGCGAAGTTCAAGAAGGTCAAGCCGCCGGTGAAGACCATCGAGTCCGTCAAGCAGACCGCGGCCCTCGTCGGCACCGTCAAGCCGCACCCGCGCCCGGTCAGTGACAACGTCGTGGGTGTGGCACGCTCGTCCTCATGACAGCCCCCTCGCCGGACCCCGGTACCCCGCCCACCGCTGCCACGGCGGTCCGGCTCGACGTGCCGGGCGCCAGGAAGGTGCTCCACCGGGACGTCGCGGCCAACGGTGCGCGGTTCCACGTCGCGGAGGTCGGCGACGGGCCACTGGTCCTCCTGCTGCACGGATTCCCGCAGTTCTGGTGGACCTGGCGGCACCAGCTGAACGCCCTCGCCGACGCCGGGTACCGCGCGGTCGCGATGGACCTGCGCGGCGTGGGCGGCAGCGACCGCACCCCGCGCGGCTACGACCCGGCGAACCTCGCGCTCGACATCACCGGCGTCGTACGGTCCCTCGGCGAACCGGACGCCGCGCTCGTCGGGCACGACCTGGGCGGCTACCTCGCCTGGACGGCGGCCGTGATGCGGCCCAAGCTCGTGCGCCGGCTGGTCGTCTCCTCGATGCCGCACCCGCGCCGCTGGCGCTCCGCGATGCTGGCCGACTTCGGCCAGACCCGTGCGAGTTCCCACATCTGGGGGTTCCAGCGGCCGTTCATCCCCGAGCGGCAGCTCGTCGCCGACGACGGGGCCCTCGTGGGGCAGCTCATCCGCGACTGGTCCGGTCCCCGGCTCCAGGAGGACGGCGTCGACGAGGAGGCCCTCGCCGTGTACCGGCGGGCGATGTGCATCCCCTCAACGGCGCACTGCTCGATCGAGCCGTACCGCTGGATGATGCGGTCGATGGCCCGCCCGGACGGACTCCAGTTCAACCGGCGGATGAAGCGGCCCGTGCGGGTACCGACCCTGCACCTGCACGGTTCCCTCGACCCGGTGATGCGCACCAGGAGCGCGGCCGGATCCGGGGAGTACGTCGAAGCCCCGTACCGCTGGCGGCTGTTCGACGGTCTCGGGCACTTCCCGCACGAGGAGGACCCGGTGGCCTTCTCGACCGAGCTGGTCAACTGGCTGAAGGATCCCGAACCCGACCGCTGACGGGCCGTCCGGCGCTCAGTGACGGGCCGACAGGTGATTCGTATGCTCGTCTTACGAGCGTTCAATTGCCCGGCGCATAGGCCAATTGGCCGCCCCGGACGGGGTTACCGACCTTGGGGCCCGGGCAGAGCTCGTTGTATGGGCTGGACGCACGACCACGGTGACACCGCACACGAACGACGCTCGGCCACGGCGCCGGGCGATCACGACAGGACCGGCCGGGGAGGCCACGACCCCCGGCTCGGCATCCCACGCATCCTGCGCCGCCGGGCCCGCTGGGTCTCGGCCAGGCTCCGGCATCCCCGCATGTAGGAACGGCGGAAACGGCGCCGGGGCACCGCGTGGTGCGGTGGCCCCGGCGCCGGTCAGAGGGCGCAGCCCTGGCTGTCGGCGCGGCGGTCGGCAGTCCGGCCGATCCGGATGTCGTCGCGGATCTCGTCCACCGTCAGGGCGTAGCCGGTGTTCGGGTCGTCGAGCGACTTCGCGAAGACGACCCCGTACACCTTGCCGTCGGGCGTGAGCAGCGGGCCGCCGGAGTTGCCCTGGCGCACGGTCGCGTAGAGCGAGTAGACGTCGCGGCGGACGGTGCCCCGGTGGTAGATGTCCGGGCCGTTGGCGTTGATGCGGCCGCGGACGCGGGCCGCGCGGACGTCGTACGCGCCGTTCTCCGGGAAGCCGGCGACGATCGCGTCGCTGCCGCTCGCCGCGTCCTTGTCGGCGAACTCCAGCGCCGGGGCCTTCAGCTTGGGCACGTCCAGGACGGCGATGTCGCGCGCCCAGTCGTAGAGCACGACCTTGCCGTCGTAGAGCTTGCCCTCGCCGCCGACCTGGACGGTCGGCTCGCCGACGCCTCCGACGACGTGCGCGTTGGTCATCACCTTGCCGGGGGCGAAGACGAAGCCGGTGCCCTCCAGGACCTTGCTGCAACTGGGCGCCGTGCCGACGACCTTCACGATCGAGAGCTTGGCCTGCTCGGCGACGCCGCTGCGGGCGAGCGCCGGGTCGGGCGCCTTGACCTCGGTGATCGGCTCGTTCGAGAACGGGCTGAAGACCTGCGGGAAGCCGTTGCGGGCGAGGGTGGAACTGAAGTCCGAGAACCAGGTGTTGGCCTGGGCGGGGAGCACCCGCGACACGCCGAGGAGCACCTTGGAGTTGCGGACCTCCTTACCCAGCGTGGGAAGTGACGTCCCGGCGAGCGCCGAGCCGATCAGCCAGGCCACCAGCAGCATCGCGACGACGTTGACCAGCGCGCCGCCGGTCGCGTCGAGGGCGCGGGCCGGCGACCAGGTGATGTGGCGGCGGACCCGGTTGCCGAGGTGGGTGGTCAGGGCCTGGCCGATCGAGGCACAGATGATGATCACGACGACGGCGATGACGACGACGGTCGTGGTCACCTGGGTGCCGTTGTCGGTCACCCGGTCCCAGATCAGGGGCAGCAGGGACACGGCGACGAGGCCACCGCCGAGGAAGCCGATCACCGACAGGACGCCGACGACGAACCCCTGGCGGTAGCCGACGATCGCGAACCACACGGCGGCGACCAGCAACAGGATGTCCAGCACGTTCACGTGGGCCACCGTCTCATGCGCGCCAGTCGAGCGGGACGTGACGTGAGCGGTCCCACGGCCGCTCCCAGCCCGCGAAGTGGAGGATCCGGTCGATCACCCCGGCCGTGAACCCCCACACCAGAGCCGATTCGACCAGGAACGCGGGACCTTGGTGGCCGCCCGGGTGCACCACGGTCACCCGGTTGCCGGGGTCCGTGAGATCCGCCACGGGAACCGTGAAGACCCGGGCCGTCTCCGCCGGGTCCACCGCGCCGACCGGGGAGGGCTCCCGCCACCAGCCGAGCACCGGGGTCACGACGAACTCGCTGACCGGGATGTAGAGCCGGGGCAGGACTCCGAAGAGCTGGACCCCGGCCGGATCGAGGCCGGTCTCCTCCTCGGCCTCGCGCAGCGCGGCGCGCAGCGGGCCGGTCGTGTGCGGGTCGCCGTCGCCCGGGTCGAGGGCGCCGCCCGGGAAGGAGGGCTGGCCCGCGTGCGAGCGCAGGGTGCCGGCGCGTTCCTGGAGCAGCAGCTCCGGGCCGCGCGGGCCCTCGCCGAAGAGGATCAGCACGGCGGACTGGCGGCCCCGGCCGTCCTCGGGGGGCAGGAAGCGGCTGAGCTGGCGGGGCTCCACGGTGCGGGCGGCCGACGCCACGGGGTCGAGCCACTCGGGCAGGCCGTCGGTGGTGAGGGCCAGCCCCTCGCGGGCGGCCGGGGCCGCCGTGGTCTCGTCCCGTGTACCGCGCGTCATAGGCACCCCTGTCCGTGTTCTCCCACACCGCTGAACGCGGTCCGGGTACCGATTCGTTCCGTGGCGCCCCGTACGGCGGTACGGGCGGCCGCCGGGGCGGTGCCGTACCGCCCGGCGGCCGCAGACCCCGCTCAGGGCGCCGTACGGGCTCCCAGCGGCGGGGCCGGGAGGCCCGGGTAGTCCGGGGGCGGGGTCAGGCGCTGGCCCGGCTGGCCGCCCTTCTCGTACTTCAGCAGCTTCTTCGCCTTCTCCGGGTCGGTTTCGCCCTCGCCGTACGCCGGGCAGAGCGGTGCGATCGGGCAGGCGCCGCAGGCGGGCTTGCGGGCGTGGCAGATGCGGCGGCCGTGGAAGACGACCCGGTGCGAGAGCATCGTCCACTCGCTCTTGGGGAAGATCGCGCAGATCTCGGCCTCGACCTTCTCCGGATCCTCCTGCTCGGTCCACTTGAAGCGGCGCACCAGCCGCCCGAAGTGGGTGTCGACGGTGATGCCGGGGACCCCGAAGGCGTTGCCGAGGACCACGTTGGCCGTCTTGCGGCCGACTCCCGGGAGGGTCACGAGGTCCTCGATGCGGCCCGGCACCTCACCGCCGAAGCGGTCCCGCAGGGCCTGGGAGAGGCCGAGGAGGGACTTCGACTTCGCCCGGAAGAACCCGGTCGGCCGGATGATCTCCTCCAGATCCTCCGGCGCGGCCGCCGCCATGTCCTCGGGCGTGGGATAGGCGGCGAAGAGGGCCGGGGTCGTCTGGTTCACGCGCAGGTCGGTGGTCTGCGCGGACAGGACGGTGGCGACCAGGAGCTCGAAGGGATTCCGGAAGTCCAGCTCCGGATGGGCGTACGGGTACACCTCGGCCAGCTCGCGGTTGATGCGGCGGGCCCGGCGGACCATGGCCAGGTGGGATTCCGGCCGCGCGGCCGACGCCCCCGGCCGCGGTTTCTTGGCCGAAGCTTTGCCCTCGGCGGTGGGCGGGGCCTTGCTGGGCACCTTCGCGGGGGCTTGTTCGCCCACGGCTGAATTTGAGCCCGCCGTCACTCCTGCGGACCCCTTGGCCTGTGCTCTCACCGGCTTATTGGACACCCGGCCAGCCTAAGGCCGGCCGCTGACACCCGCCCGGACCTCAGGTAACACCACTCCGATTGGTCTCTCGCCGCACAGCACGCCCGTCCGTCCGGCATCCTTGTGATTGATCGCACTGTTTGAGCCGTCCGGCAAAATGGGGAGCGGTCCCCTGGCTGGTCGACATAGGAGAGAGACTCGTGGACGACGTTCTGCGGCGCGCCCCGCTCTTCGCGGCGCTCGATGACGAGCAGGCCGCGGAGCTCCGCGCCTCCATGGGCGAGGTGACGCTCGCACGCGGTGACGCCCTGTTCCACGAGGGCGACCCCGGCGACCGGCTGTATGTCGTGACCGAGGGCAAGGTGAAGCTGCACCGCACCTCCCCCGACGGCCGCGAGAACATGCTGGCCGTCCTCGGCCCCGGCGAGCTGATCGGCGAGCTGTCGCTCTTCGACCCGGGCCCGCGCACCGCCACCGCCACCGCGCTGACCGAGGTCAAGCTCCTCGGCCTCGGCCACGGTGACCTCCAGCCGTGGCTCAACGCCCGGCCCGAGGTCGCGACCGCGCTGCTGCGCGCCGTCGCCCGGCGCCTGCGCAAGACCAACGACCAGATGTCCGACCTGGTCTTCTCCGACGTTCCCGGCCGTGTGGCCCGGGCGCTCCTCGACCTGTCGCGCCGCTTCGGCGTGCAGTCGGAGGAGGGCATCCACGTCGTCCACGACCTGACGCAGGAAGAGCTCGCGCAGCTCGTCGGCGCCTCCCGCGAGACCGTGAACAAGGCCCTGGCCGACTTCGCGGGCCGCGGCTGGCTGCGCCTGGAGGCGCGTGCCGTGATCCTGCTGGACGTGGAGCGGCTCGCGAAGCGCTCGCGCTGACGCCGTCGCCCGTACGCATCGCGAAGGGGTCCTGCCCGGCCGGGCGGGGCCCCTTCGCGCGTCCGCCACGGGCCGCGCGGCAGCGGGGAGCGGTCCCGGGAAAATCCGGTGGACGCCCGCCGGCGGGAAGGCAGAGTGGGGCCATGGAGCACAGAGGGCTGGACACGTACGGGTACTTCGAGCGGGAGGGCGCGCTGGGCCGGGTGCAGCCCGAGTTCGCCGCCCTGGTCGCGGCCGCGCGGAGCCGGATCTCCGAGGCGTACGGGCGCCGGCTGCACAGCGCCTACCTGTACGGGTCCGTGCCGCGCGGGACGGCCCGCCCCGGGCGCTCCGACCTCGACCTGCTGATCGCCCTGCACCGCGAGCCCACCGACGAGGACCGGGACACCGCCGAGGTGCTGGGGCGGAGCCTCGACGAGGAGTTCGCCGAGATCGACGGCGTGGGCGTCCTGTTGTACGGCAAGGAGCGGCTGCTGAGCGAGCAGGAACGTTACGACCTGGGCTGGTTCCTCGCCTGCCTGTGCACCCCGCTGCTCGGCGCCGACCTGGCCGAGCACCTGCCCCGGTACCGTCCGGACGCCCTGCTGGCCCGCGAGCTGAACGGCGACCTGGCCACGCTGCTGCCCCGGTGGCGGGAGCGGGCCGAGGCCGCCTCCACGCCCGCCGAGTACCGCAGGATGAACCGTTTCTTCTCCCGGCACCTGGTGCGCACCGCGTTCACGCTGGTCATGCCCCGGTGGGGCGGCTGGAGCAGCGACCTGACCGAGTCCGCGGAGGTCTTCGGCCGGTACTACCCCGAGCGGGCCGCACAGCTGCGGGAGGCGGCCGCCGTGGCCCTCGACCCGGTCGCGGACCCGGCGGTGGCCCGCCGGTACGTCGAGGACCTGGGCCCGTGGCTCGCGGACGAGTACACGGCCCGCCTCGGCACGAAGACGCCCCGGGCGGCCTAGGGCCTGTCGTCAAACTCCCGTCTGCCCCGCGACGCCTGGCACGCGCTCTCGCCGCACCGGGCGAAAGCCAAGTACGTCCAGTACGCGGGCTTCCGCCCGGCGCACCGAGAGCACGCACCAGACGCCGCAGGGCCGCCCTCCGGGCGACGACGGGAGTTTGACGACAGGCCCTAGCGCGGTTTCCAGTCGAGCCGGAGCACGGCGACGTCGTCGGTGTGCCGGCCGGCGTTGAGGGCCCTGGTCTCCCGGATGAGGCTGTCCAGGTGCGCCGCGGGGTCCGCCGACGGCAGACGGTTGATGAGGGGCAGCAGCCCTTCGGCGCCGAGCCTGCCGCCGGCTTCGCCGTTGTGCCCTTCGGTCAGGCCGTCGGTGTACAGGGTGAGGGCTCCGGCCTCCGGGAGCGGCACGACCGTGGCGGGCCAGTCGCGCTGTCCCGGGACGAGGCCCAGCGCGATGCCGTGTGCGGCGGCCACCTCACGGGTCCCGTCCGGGGTCGTGAGCAGGGGCTCGTGGTGCCCGGCCAGGTGGAACGTGCCGGTGGCGGACCGCTGGTCGAGGGTGAGCAGCGTGCACGTGGCGAACAGGGGCTGGGCGCCGCGCTCGGCGACGAGCAGGCGCTCCATGAGACGGAGCAGGTCGGTGCCGCGGTGTCCGCCCAGCACGAGCGAGCGCCAGGCGATGCGCAGGCAGACGCCGAGGGCCGCCGCGTCGGGGCCGTGCCCGCTGACGTCCCCGACGACGGCGTGCAGCAGCCCGTCCTCGCCTTCGACGACGTCCAGGAAGTCCCCGCCGAGCAGGGCCAGTTCCGCACCGGGGAGGTAGCGGGTGGTCACGGTGACGGTGGAGGTGTCGAGCATGGGCTGGGGCAGCAGCCCGCGTTCCAGGCGGGCGTTCTCCTGCGCGCGCAGCCGGGCCGACTGGGCCTGCGCCGCGGCACGCTCGGTCTGGCTGCGGTAGACGGCGTAGCGCACCGTGCGGCGCAGCAGGTCCGCGTCGACCTTGCCCTTGACCAGGTAGTCCTGGGCTCCGGAGGCCATCGCCTCGGAGCCCGCCTGCGTCTCGGACAGGCCGGTCAGGACGATCACCGCGGTGTGCGGAGCCAGACCGCGGACGGTGGTGACGGCGTCGGTTCCCGACACGTCCGGCAGGTGCAGGTCGAGCAGCACGCAGTCGATCGTGCGGGTGGTCAGCTCGGTGCGGGCCTCGGCCAGGGTGGGACGGGTGGTCAGCTCGAACCGCAGCCCCGTGTCGTGCAGGAGCTCCTCGACGAGCAGCGCGTCGCCCCGGTCGTCCTCGACCAGCAGGACGCGGTACAGGGGTTCGGCGGTGGCCGCGTCCTGTGCGACCGGCGTGGTGGCGGTCACGGATTGGCCCCCGCGTCCGCGCGGCTCGCCTCCGGCAGCGGCGAGGGTCCGGGGCTCGGCGGAGGCTCAGGCGCCAGGGTGAAGGTGATGCGCGTGCCTTCGTCGTACTCGGTGTCGACGCCGATCGTGCCGCCGTGGAACTCGACGATCTTCTTGCACATCGCCAGACCGATTCCGCTGCCGGAGTAGGTGTCCTTGGTGTGCAGCCGCTGGAAGATGACGAACACCTTGTCGGCGTACTCCGGGTCGATCCCGATGCCGTTGTCGGTCACCGTGAAGCGCCACAGGTCGCCTTCGGGGGCCGCGGTGACGTGGATCTCGGGCGCCTGGCCGGGGCGGCGGAACTTGACCGCGTTGCCGATCAGGTTCTGCCAGAGCATGCCCAATTGCGTCGGGTCCGCGACGAGCGTCGGCAGCGGGTCGTGGGTGATCGTCGCCCCGGCCTCGTCGATGCCGACGCTGAGCGCGGACAGGGTCTGCTTCAGCACCTTGTCGAGATCGAGGCTCTGGTGGGTGTTGTGGACCCGGCCGACCCGGGAGAAGGCGAGGAGGTCGTTGATGAGGGTCTGCATGCGGTTCGCGCCGTCGACCGCGAAGTCGATGTACTGGTCGGCCTTGGCGTCGAGCTGGCCGCCGTAGCGCCGCTGGAGGAGCTGCGTGAAGCTGGAGACCTTGCGCAGCGGCTCCTGCAGGTCGTGGGAGGCCACGTAGGCGAACTGCTCCAGCTCGGCGTTGGACCGCTGGAGGTCGGCGGCCTGCGCGTCCAGGCGCAGCCGTGCCTCCTCGGCGAAGGCCAGTTCCCGTACCAGGCGCCGCCGCATGAAGTCGATCTCGCTGCCGAGGCGGCGCAGGTCCGCGGGACCGGTCTCCGCGATGGGATGGTCGAAGTCGCCCCCGGCCACCGTACGGGCATCCGCACCGAGCTGTTCGAGCGGCATGGTGATGCCCCGGCGCAGACCCTCGAAGATCAGGGCCGCGAGCGCGAGGATGAGTACGGCGATGGCCGTGAACACCCCGTTGCGCAGCGACATCGTGGCCAGCAGGTCCTCCCGCGACCGGGCCCGCTCCGCCCGCAGCCGGTCCTGCTGGGCGGTCATGGCCGTACGGAGCTCGTCGAAGGCGGTCTTCCCCTCGGCGGCGCGTTCCGTCGCCAAGGGCGAGGGGGATCCGGGCGGCGAGGCCGCGACGGGCCGGGCGAGCCGGTCCTGCCACCGCTCCAGAGCCCTCTGTACGGCCGCGAGGTCCTCCAGGGCGGCCTTATCGCCGTGCAGCAGCTCCGACAGCCGCGAGATGTCCGTTTCCTGCTCCGCGAGCCCCGCCCGGTAGGGGGCGATGAACTCGGAGGTGCCGGTGAGCCCGTACCCGCGGATCCCGGTCTCCTGGTTCAGTACGGCCGCTTCCAGCCGGATCGCGCTCGTCAGCGCGGGGGACCTCACGTCCACGAGTTCTTCGCTGATCGAGGCCGTCCGGCCCAGCACCCAGGCTCCCGTCGCCCCCAGCAGGGTCAGGACCACCAGGGAGGCGGCCACACCCACCCGCAGCCAGCGGCGGGTCGTCCACGCGGCGAGCCTCCGTGAGCGCGGGCGCTCCTGATCGCCGTTCATCCTGTGAACTCCTCGTCGAGTCGGCCGCCTTTGAAAGAGCGCGGGCGTGCATACTCTAAAGGGGTTCCGACAACCGTTGTTGTCCAGGTTCCCCGGGGCGCCTAAGGTGCCGGGTATGCCTGGCAAGAACTTCGTACTGCGGACCACCCCGCCGGAGACCGCCGCCGTCGCGGACGCGGCGGTGGGTTCCCTGGCGCGGCGCCTTGCGCGGCAACTGCTGGAAACCCCGGCGCATCCGAAACCGGACGACCCGGCACAGGCACTGACGCTCCTCCACCTGCTGGACCACATCCAGCAGGCCACCGCACGCATCCAGCAGGAAGCGGCCGAGGCGGCCGCCCGGGCGGGTGCCGGCTATCCACAGATCGGCTCCGCCTGCGGGATGACCCGCCAGGGCGCGCGCCGCCGCTGGCCGGGGCTGTTCGACCACTCCAACGAAGCACCCACGGAGCATCCGATGATGACCACCCCCGCCCGCCCCTTCGACGTCCTGCTCGTCGAAGACGACATGGCCGACGCCATGCTCATCGAGGAGGCCCTCTCCGAGCGCGGGGCACGCAACCTCGTCCAGGTCACCGACGGGGTCGCCGCACTCGAACACCTCCGGGCGCCGGGCAGCGTGCGCCCGGACCTGATCGTGCTCGACCTCAACATGCCCCGCATGAACGGCCGGGACCTGCTGAAGGTCCTGAAGAACGACGACGACCTCCAGACCATCCCCGTCGTCGTCCTCACCACCTCCTCCGCACCGGACGACGTCACCGGCGCCTACAGCAGCCACGCCAACGCGTACGTGACCAAGCCCGTCAACCTGGAGGAGTTCGAGCAGGCCGTCCAGAGCATCGACGCCTTCTACCTGGACACCGCCACCCGGCCGCCCCGCGCCTGACCTCCCGCCCCGCCGCGTGCCGCCCCGCCCGGCCGGAACCGGCCGGTCACGGCCGCTCCGCCAGCAGGTCGGCCATCCGGCGCATCACGGGCACGGGCAGCGCCGTGTTCACTGCGGCGGAGCCCGCGGTCCGGGGGTCGAGCAGCAGCCGGAGCAGGACCTCCCGCGGAAGGGCGGGGTGCCGGGCGGCGAGGGCCCGCACGGAGGAGTCCGGATCGTCGAGCAGGCGCACCGCGGCGGCGGGGGAGAGCCTCGGGTCGCCCGCGGCGTCCTGCCGCACCTCCTCGGCCTCGTCCCGGCTGAGCCTGTCGACCAGCTCGGGCGTGGACCCGGGGTCGCCCAGGGCGAGTCGCCGGAGCCTCGGGTCCGGGTCGGTGGCATGGCGCAGGAGTCCCTCGCGCGGGAAGTTCGGGTGGCTGCGCGGGCGCCCGGGGAAGCTCAGGCTGCCGTCCCACCAGCGCCAGACCTCCAGGAGCAGGTCCGGCGGCGCGTCGTCGCAGGACTCGGCGAGGAAGAGCCGCACGACCCGGTCCTCGTCGCCCGCCAGCCGTGCGACGACGTCCGGCGGCAGGTGCCGGGCGCGGGCGACGCTGCTGCGCACGTGGGGATGGCCGGAGGCGGCGAGCCGGCGCATGGCCCCGGGGTCGTCGTGGAGTTCGGCCACCCAGGGCAGGAGGTGGTGGCGCCCGTCGCCCGGACCGGCCGCCAGGCGGACGGCGGCCCGCTGCTCCTCGGTCAGGTCGGCCCGCACGGCGAGCGCGCGGCGGACCTCCTCGTGCTCGTCCTCGGCGAGGAGGGCGATGGCCGCCGGGTCGAGTCGGGGACTGCGCGCCAGCCTCTCCCGGACCTCCGCGGACCCGTACGAAGCCAGCCGCGCGGCCAGTCCGGGCGCGAGGCGACAGGTGTCCAGGGCGCGGCCGGCCGTGCCCCCGAGCCGCTCGAAACCGGCCTCGGACAGCGGATGGTCCCGGTGGTGGCGGAGCCGGGCGGCGGTGCGGACCCGCTCGTCGGGGTCGGCGAGCAGGCCCTCCCGCACCGGCGGGGGGAGGTGGGGCCAGACCGGGTCGCAGGCGGCGGCCCGGACGGCGGGAGCGGGGTCGGCCGCGAGAACGCGGAGCAGAGGCACGGGAAGCCCGCGCAGCCGGGCGGCCTCGGCCCGGACCAGAGGGGACGCGTCGGCGGCCAGCTCCTCCATCGCCGCGTCGGCCAGCGGCTCCCCCCGGTCGGCGGCGAACTCCACGAACAGCGCCCGCCGCGCCCCGCTGCGTTCCCCGTGGAAGAGCCGGGCCCACTGTTCCGGGGTCAGCTCGTGCCGCGCCTCGACGACCCGGCCGCGCACCGCCCGGTCCGGGTGGCCGACCGCCGCATCGAGGACGCGGGCCGGTAGGTCCTTGCGCCACAGGAAGTCGGGGGCGACGTCGAGCAGCCGGACCAGCAGTTCTTCGGGGGCCGCTCTGTTGTGGCCGAGGAAGGCCCAGCCGTCGACCGGCTCCGTCAGCTCGTCGGGTGTCATGTACGCCATCCTGCCCGGTCCGCGGCCGACCGTCGTGGGGGACCCCGAGGGCGTGCGGGGCCGGTGGTGGCGGTTGCCCCGCACGGCGACTCGGTCCACCGGCTCCGGCCCACCGTCACGGGCCCTCGCGGTCCCGGCCGGCGGTCAGCGCAGGCGCTTCCAGAAGGGCGGGACCTCGCCTTCCGTCCGGTTGGCGTGCGGGGTGACCTCGCGGGGGGTGATCGACCAGGGGCTGTCGCACTTGATGACCAGCAGTCGCGCCCCGCGCGTCAGCGCCACCGTGGTCCGCCCCGACTTGTACCCGCTGCAAAGGTTGCGGCGCGAGGCGCTGCGCCTGATGGCCTCCAGCTCGAACCAGTCGTCCTTGCGGTTGCGGTGCCTGACGGCGAGGTCGACGGCGGGTCCGGCGTACGCCAGGACGTCCGGACCGAAACCCTCGACCCGTTCGGAGACGTCGCGGAGCACCGAGATCGGGCTCACGGTGATCTTCCACTCGCCGTGTGCCTTCACGCGCAGCCGCAGGGGCCCGTTCCCGTCGTGGTCCACGATTCCGCGCCCGCTGAAGTCCTCCAGCCAGCTGCTGAGGACCGAGGGGGACTGCTCGTGGTTGCGGTGGTTCAACGCCGCGATCTCGATGAGGCTTTCCCCCACCCTCACCACGTCGACCACGGCGAACCCGGCCGGCATGGGCACCTCCACCCGGACGATGTCGTTTCCCTTGCCCTCGTGCGTGAAGACGGGGAAGTCCGGCCCGAAGTCGGTCGGGAGGTTGTTCAGCCGTGTGGTGATGGTGCCCAGGAGCGGGGAGTCCGTCTTGGAGACGGGTGTACCGGCGGGCTCCGTGGCCGTGGCCGTGGAGGTGGGGGCCGGTGATGCCGCTACGGCCTCTGCGGCCCCGGACGGTTCCGGCTCCGGGGGAACCGGAGCTGCTGCCGCCGGCAGGGGCGGGGCGGGCGGGGGAGCCTCGGGGAGCCGGGGCGCGGGCGGCGGCGCGGAGGCCGACTCGGGCTCGGCCTCTTCCTCCTCGACCGTGAACCCGTAGTCCGTGGCCAGCCCCGGAAGCCCCGAGTCGTACCCCTGTCCGACGGCACGGAACTTCCAGCCCCCGGCCCGGCGGTAGAACTCACCCAGTACGTAAGCGGTTTCGGTCGTCGCGTCATCCTCGTCGACCGAGTACACCACCATCCGTTCACCCGTCACCGTGCTGACGGCCTCCACGTACAGCCCCGGTACGTCCCCGAAGGTTCCGCCCTCGGCGGAGGCCGCGATGAGGATCCGCTCCACCTCCGGCTCGACCCCGGCCGGGTCGATCTCCAGCCAGTCCGCCGTCCGTCCGTCCTCGCCCTGGGCGTTGCCCAGGAGTTGTACGGCGCTGGTGGCGTGCGCGCGCTGGTTGTAGAAGACCAGGTCGCTCCGTCCCCTCACCTGACCGCTGTCGTCCAGCAACAGTGCCGCCGGGTCGAGCTCGGGCACACCGGGCCCGGCGGCACGACGGACCACGGCGACCCGCATGGGCTCGCCGGACACGGGCAGGTTGCCCCCCTTGATGATCTGCGTCATGAGGGCATCGTCGCAGGCCAGTTGGCCGTTCGTCGAGCGTTTGTTCCTTTTGGGAGGTGACCGTCCGGTTGCTGGACGCACCCCCGTGCGGCCCGTGCCGCAGGCACGGCCGGGGCCGTACGGAGAGGGCGCGCAGGCGACGGCGTCAGCAGGGGGCGTCCCCGGGGCGGCTCGGTGCCGGGCCCCGGGGACGGGAGGGTCAGCCCGCGCTGCCGTCGAGGGCGCTGTCGGGGATCCAGGAACCGTGGATCCCGGCGGTCACCCGGCGGGGGAGGTGGACGACGGCGATCCGGCCGAGGCCGGAGGCGTCGAGCACCAGGAGTTGTGAGGCGTCCTGCTTCAGGTCGGAGACGACGGTGAGGAGGTAGCCGTCGTCCTCGTTGGTCGCGCCGGCCGCCGGGACGAAGACGGCCTCGCTGGGGAGGCGGGCATCGCCGACCTGGTGGATGCGGCGAGCTCCGGTGGTGCGGTCGTACTTGACGACGCCGTAGCCGCCGAAGCCTTCCTGGTCGGGGAAGGACACCGCGTACTGGTACCGGTTCTCGGCCCCCAGGTACTCCTCGTTGAGGGTGGGGAACTCCACCGCGAGGTCGTCGATGATCCGTTCGTCGACGGTTCCGGCCGTCATGTCGATGGTCCAGCGGCGGGTGTAGGAGCGCGTGTTGGGTTCGCTGCCGCGCCCGGGCGCGCCGACCCACCAGTTCCACGAGAGCTGGAACCCGTCCCGGTCGACGGTGGGGCCTTCCAGGACGATGTGGCCCTGGCCGTCCTCGTACGCGTTGCCGACGTGCAGCATGTTGCCGGGTTCGACGGAGAACCAGCGGACGTGCCGGGAGCCGTCGTCCCCCCGGGGCATGACGCCTATGCGGGAGGGCTGCCGGTCGCTCCAGGCGTAGGGGATGCCGGAGTGCTCGGCGGGGTCGAAGGTGACGTTGCCCTCGACGAAGACCACGTGGCGGCGGGTGATGGCGAAGTCGTGCTTGAGGGAGGCGGTCGCGCCGGGGATCTCGGCGCTGTGGGTGATCGCACCCTTGGCATCGGCGACGTAGTACGTCAGGAAGGGCGGGAAGGGTGAGGATCCGAAGAAGTGGAGTTCCCCCGTCATCGGGTCCTCCTTGGGGTGCGCGGTCATCGCGGTGCGCAGCCGGCCGTCGAAGTCGTGGGCGCCCACCGTCTCCAGGTCCGGGGTGAGCTCGAAGGGGAGGTTCGCCTCGCACAGGGCGAGCAGCCGTCCGGCGTGCTCGATGACGTGGGTCCCGGCGGTGCTCGCGGTCAGGTCCGGGCCGTGCTCGGTCATGTAGGGGGCGCCGTCGAGGGCGGGGGTGTGGACCCAGCGGTTGCGGTACCACTCGGCGTGGCCGTCGCGCAGCCGGATCCCGTGGACCATGCCGCTGCCCTTGAACCAGTGGGTGGGGGTGATGCCCGGCTTGGGGTTGTGGCTGTTGCGGATCAGACGGCCGGTCAGCTCGGGGGGCAGGGTGCCTTCGACGGTGAGGCCGGTGGCGGTGATCTCGTCGGTGACGGGCGTGTAGTGGCCGTTCAGGTAGGGCGGGGTGGTCATGACGGGTCCTCGGATCTCATCGGTGGCGGTTGCGGCGGTCGTCGTCTTCGTCACGCGGGGCGCGTGCCGTCCCCGGCGGGCTGCTCGGCGTGTGCCTTGAGGCGGTCGAGCCAGCTCTGGAGGGAGGCCTTCAGGGCCGAGGAGAGCGCGTCGACCGCGGCGTCGACGGGCTCCCCGCTCCAGGACTCCTCGGTGCGGACGAGGACGCCCGCCCCGGTCGGTTCGAACGTCCAGACGTGGATTCCGACGATTCCCTCGACCGTCCCGCCCCAGACGATCCGCTGTCCGGGGACGAGTTCGTGGATGGTGGAGGTGATGTGCATGCCGTGGGTGAGCCAGACGAAGCTGGCGCCGACGGCGGCGGGCCCGTCGAGCCGGGCCCGGTCGATGTCGGCGTTCCAGGCGGGCCAGTTGTCGATGTCGGTGTGCAGTGCCCAGACGGTGGCGAGCGGGGCGTCGATCACCGTCGCCAGGGTGACGACGACGGGGGCCGTGGTGTCGATGGTGTGCATGCGGTGTCCTTTTCGGTTCTCGGTACGGGAAGGGCTGACGGGTCGGGATCAGGTGGCGGGTGAGCGGTCCGCCGCCCGGGCGGGGCCGGGCGGTGCGGGGTCCGTGGCGGTGTGGGGCGGGACGGCGCCGGGTGCACGGCGAGCCGCTCGGGTGAGGGGCAGGGCGAGGAGCGCGGTGGCGGCGAGGACCGCCGCGGAGACCGCGAACGCGGCCCGGTAGCCGGCGGTGAGGGCCGCCACGTGGGACTGGTGGGTGGCGGCGTGGGCGGTGACGGAGCCGGCCAGGGTGGCCAGGGCGGCGAGGCCGATCGCACCACCGACCTGGCGGGTGGTGTTCACCAGTCCGCCGGCCAGGCCCGCGTCGTGCTGCGGCACGCCGTCCACGGCGAGCGCCGTGAGCTGGACGAAGGCGGCGCTCAGGCCGAAGCCGACCAGGACGCTCGGACCGAGGACGTCGACGAGGTAGCTCCCGTCGGCGCTCATCCGTGACAGCCACAGCAGCCCCGCGGCCTCGGTGAGCAGGGCGGCGGTCAGGGTCGCGGTGACCCCGATGCGCTGGGAGACGCGCGGCGCCGCGGCGGCGCCGAGCATGTTGGCCAGGGCAAGGGGGAGTTGGCCCGCTCCGGTGGCCAAGGGGTCCATGCCGAGGACCTGTTGCTGGTAGAGCGGCAGGAAGAAGAACAGGGCGATCCACACGGAACCCAGCAGCGCCATCAGGAGGTTGCCCGCGGCGACGCGGCCGGTGGTGAACAGCCTGGGAGGCATCAGGGCGTGCGGCCGGCGACGCTCGATCAGGACGAAGACGGCGAGCAGCGTGACGGCGCCGAGGAGGCCGCCCAGCACCCGGGCGTCCGTCCAGCCCGTGCCGCGCGCGCTGGTCAGGGCCCAGACCAGGCAGGTCAGGGCCAGGGTGACGGTGACGGTGCCCAGGAGGTCGAACCGCCCGGACCCGCGGCCGACGGCCCGCGGTACGAGCTTCACCACGGCGACGAGCACCAGCACCGCTCCGAGCGCGACGGAGTGGAAGATCCAGGGCCAGCCCCACGCCTGGGTGAGCACACCCCCCAGCAGGACGCCGCCCGCTCCCCCCGCACCGGAGACCGCGCCCCACACCCCCAAGGCCCTGCCCCTGCCCGGGCCGGGCGGGAACACGTCCATCGTCAGGGCGAGCGCGGCCGGGGCGATCGCGGCCGCGCCGAGACCCTGTACGGCGCGGGCGGCGATCAGCACGCCCGGCGAGGCGGCCGACCCCGCCGCCACCGAGGCCGCCGCGAAGAGGGCGAGGCCCACGGTCAGGACCCGGCGGCGGCCGAAGAGGTCGCCCGCCCGGCCCCCGGTCAGGAGCAGCGCACCGAACGCCAGGCCGTAGGCGTTGACCACCCACGTGGTGCCCCCGTCGGACAGGCCCACCCCGGCGCGGATCTGCGGCAGCGCCACGTTCACGATCGACGTGGCCAGCATGACGGTGAACTGCGCCGCGGCCAGGGCCGCGAGGGCGGTCCCCGGCCGGGGCGCGGGGGGTGCCTGGTCCTTCGTGCGTCCAAGGTTCATGGCACACAGCCTCGTGTCCGGCGGTGTTCACATTCCATGCCCTGCGGCGGCGAGCACTGTCCAGTCCTGTCCACACCTGTCCACCCGGCTGCGGAGCACGCTGCTCCGCAGCCGGACCTCGCCGGCCCGGGTTCCCCCGACACGTCCCGGGCCGGAGGGACTCAGCGCTTGAGCGTGAAGGTGAAGTCGCCCGAGAGCTTGCCGCTCAAGCGGACCGTCGACACGAGGTTCCCCTCGGTGAGCAGTCTCTCGACCTCGGCTCGCGGAAGGCCGAACCCTTCGGCGATCAGCCGCACCGGCCGCACGGGTATCCGCGCCGCGAAGCGGACCGAGACCTCGGTCGCCTCACCCTCCGGCCGGTGCGGCTGATGCGGTGCCCCGATGTCGAGGCGCCAGGCGTCGTCCCAGTCGAGGGCGATGCGATTGCGGCGCCGTACGACCGGGTCCTGGAGCAATTCGGCTGCCAGAGCGGGGTCGTTGTCGTGCAGCCGGTCCAGGAGCTCGGGTCGTACGGAACGTACGTTCACCCGCTCCAGGACGGTGATCCTGGTGGTGTCCCCGCACCCGGTGCAGAGTGCGAGGAGCCAGACGTCGAGGAGCTTGTGGTTGGCGTTGACGCGGAATTTGCCGTTCGCCCGGAAGCGCCCGGAGGCACACCTGTGGCAGCGGCGGAGAACGATCGGCAGGCAGGTGGGTACGACCACCCAGGTTTCGGACACAGAGATACACCGGTTCCAGTGAGAAGACCGCAGCGAAAAGGAGCACGGCGCACAGGTGCGACGCGCGACGGTTCAGCGCTCGGGGGGTCTCACTTGGTGTACAACGGCACGTCCTTGACCGGGCGGGGGTGGGTGCGAGCACGGTAACGGCGCACGGGAGTGCGGTTCCACTGATTTTCGGGCGGGTGGGTCCGGCCATCCGACGCGGTCGCTGCCGGCCCCGACGCGACCGGGGAGGCGGGCGCGTTCAGCGCGGGGTCACCCAGTCCGGGACCCAGGTCCCGGCGGCGTCGGGCCCGGCCGCTCCGGCGGCGAGGTGGGCCCGGAGGGTGGTCAGTCCCGGGTGGGGGTTGTCGCGGTGCCAGAGCAGCGAGTGCGGGTAGACGGGCGTCGGGTCGGTCACCGGGATGCGGCGCAGGCCGTGGCCGGCGGGCCAGACGAGGCGGGTGTGCCCGCCCATGAAGGTGGCCAGGGCCGGCGTGTCGGCAACGGTGTCGAGCAGCGCGTCGGAGCCGAAGTTGGGACCGGTCGCCTCGATGGTGAGGCCGAACTCGGCGACGAGGTCGTCGTAGAAGGCGGCCCACTCGGAACCGGGAACGATGCCGGGCATCCAGATCCGGTGCCCGGCGAGCCGGGCGAGCGGCACCGACCGGGCGCCCGCCAGCGCGTGCGCGGGGCCGGTCAGGAGCTGGAGCGGCTCGTCGAGCACCCGTACGGACCGGAAGTCCGCGGGCAGGGGCCGGCCGGGCGCGGAGACGGCGCGGAAGGACGCGTCGATCGCACCGGACCGGATGGCGGCGACGGCCGTCTCGATGTCGAGCAGCATCACCACGTCGAGCTCGATCTCGGGGTGCGCGCGGTGGAAGCCGCGCATCAGGCCCGACGCCGCACCGCGCGAGGCGATCACGTCGACGCGCAGCGGACGGCGGCCGGTCCGCACGGAGGACACCGCGCGCTCGGCGACGCGCAGCAGCTCGCGCGCGTGGGGAAGGAACGCCTGCCCGTCGATGGTGAGCTCGGCGCCGCGCGCGGTACGGGTGAACAGTCGCACTCCGAGGCTGCGCTCCAGCGCGGCGATGCGTTTGGAGACGGCCTGCTGGGTGACCGCCAGCTCGGTCGCGGCCTCCTGGAACTGCCCCGCGTCGGCGGCGACGACGAAGGTCCGGACGGTGTCGAGATCCATGCCGACACCCTAGGGGCACAACGGTTGGTTGTGGCCGGTGGCGCTGCGGTTGTTTGATCCCCGGGTGCCGCGCGCGCTTTGATGCGTCCGGTCGCGGATCGGTTGTGCGGGTGCGCTGCGGCTGCGGCTGCGGCTGCGGGCAGGGGCAAGGGCAAGTGCAAGTGCAAGGGGCGTCGGGGGCATGAGGGGCGGGCACCGGCTGGGGCGGCCGTTCGGCTGGCTCTGGGCAGCGTACGGAACCAGCGCGCTCGGTACGTGGCTCGCCTTCGGAGCGTTCCCGCTGATCGCCATCCAGGTGCTGCACGCCGGACCGGCCGAGGTCGCCGCGCTCTCCTCCGTGGGCGCCGCGGTGGGCGCGGCCGTGGCGGTCCCGCTCGGCCCGTGGGTCGAGTTCCGCCGCAAGAAGCCGGTGCTGATCGCGATGGACCTGGTGCGGTGCGGGGCGCTGCTGACCGTCCCCGCCGCGTACGCGCTCGGCGAGCTCACCTTCGTCCAGCTCCTGCTGGTCTCGGTCGTCGTCGCCGCGGCCGACATCTCCTTCCGCGCCGCCTCCGGCGCCTACCTCAAGACGCTGCTGCCGGCCGAGGACCTGCTCGTCGCCAACGCCCGGTTCGAGTCCACGGCCTGGACGACCACGATCATCGGACCGCCGCTGGGGGGCGCCGCGATCGGGCTCCTCGGTCCGGTGGCGACGGTGGTGGCCGACGCCGTCACCTACCTGCTCTCGGCCCTGGGCATCCGCGCGGCGGGCGGGAACGAGCCGCCGCCCCAGTACCGGGAGGCCGGACGCATGCGGGCCGCGGACCTGCTCGACGGCTGGCGGTACGTCCTCGCCGACGCCACCTTGCGTCCGCTGCTCTTCAACACCACCTTGTTCAACGGCCTGGTGATGGCCGCGCAGCCACTGCTCGCCGTCCTGATGCTCGGCCCGCTCGGCTTCGCGCCGTGGCAGTACGGCCTCGCCTTCGCCGTGCCCTCGATCGGCGGACTGCTCGGTTCACGGCTGGCCCAGCCCCTCGCCGCCCGGTTCGGACAGCACCGGGTCCTGGTCGTGGCCGGGTGGATGCGCGCGGTCTGGCCCCTCGGCCTGGCCTTCGTGGGACCGGGCACCGCAGGGCTCCTGCTGGTCATGGGCGTCGAATTCGGGCTCATCCTCTGCTGCGGGATCTTCAACCCCGTCTGCGCCACCCACCGTCTCCGGCGCACCCCGACCGGCCGGGTGGCCCGCACACTGTCCGCCTGGGCGGTGACGTCCAAGGCCTCGACCGCGCTGCTGACCGCCGCCTGGGGCGTACTGGGCGCCCTGCTCGGCCCGCGAACCGCCCTCGCCCTGGCCGGCGTACTCCTCCTGGCGACCCCGTTCCTCCTCCCGCGCCGCACGGCGGGCTGACGGGCGCCGGCCCGGCGGTGGGGCAGGCCGGCCCCGGGACCGAGGCGCTGTCACGCGCGCGGAGATCCGCCTATCCTCCTCGTGACTCCTGGTACGACGACACGAAGGACACGGGCATGAGCACAGGCGGGGGCGCCGGCGAGGCGCCGTGGAATCCGTACGGGGCGGGACAGCCGCCGGCCGTGCGCCGGCTCACCTTCGGACGCCTCTTCAACCCGATCGCCGTGGCGCGCGCGGTGTTCACGCCGTCCCGACCGGACCGCGTGCACGATCCGGTGGTGAAGAGGGCCCAGGTCATCCGTACGGTCATCGGACTGGTCGCCATCACGTGGATGATGCTGTCCTACGGGCTGGCGGCGGACGCCGACGCCGTGGTGCACGACCGCTTCGATCAGATCCGTACCACCCTCATCGTGCTGGCGGTGACCTTCCCGATCGCCGTCGCCGCCTTCGTCATCGCGGCCCGCCCGCCCAACCGGAGGCTGTTCCTGCGCCGCGTGGGCAAGCCCGCGGGGGCGCTGCTCGCGCTGGTCGTCGCGCTCGCCGTGCCGAGGCTGATCACGGGGCTCGGCTACGTGGACGCGGAAACGGACTGGACGGCGTCCGCGGGGCGGGTGGTCCTGCTGTTCGCGCTGGGCGCGTTCCTGTTGTGGCTCGCCCCCTTCGTCCTCTACGGGATCGCCCAGTCCCTCGTGCACGTCTTCCGGACGGCGGACCTCCACGAGACGGTTCCGCCCCTGCTCGCGACCCTCCTCGTATGGGAAGTCGCCCTCTTCGACCTGTTCCGAGGGGCCTACGACGGTGTGCCGCCGGGCGTGCGGCTGGCCTTCGTGCTGGGAGCGCCGCTGACCGTCACCGCCGTGGCGATGTGGGAGCTGCGACGCCTCCGCACGCGGCACGGCATCACCCTGCGCGGCGCTCTCCTGCGCTGAACCGGGCCGCGTCAGGCGTGGGCGCCGACGTTCACGGGGCCGAGGGTGAAGGCGGGCCGGGCTTCGAGGACGGCGCCGATCCTTTCGACCTGCTCGCCGAGTTGGCGGTGCTGACGGGCGGTCAGGGGGCGGAGCGGTTCGACGGTGATCGAGACCGTGCCGCCCGTCTTCTTCTGCTGCCACACGCCGGCCACCACGCCGTCGATCAGGAGGACGGGGAAGTTCCCGGCCTGGCTGCTCCTGGCGAGCGCCCGCTGCCGCGCCGCACCGGGGAACAGCAGTTCCCGTGGCTGCGAGCCGACCGTGAACGAGTCGAAGTGCGGCAGCAGCAGGACGCCCCGCGCGCTCTCGCCGGGTTCCGCGTCCGCTCGGGAGGTCCAGGCACGGGTACCTTCCACGGAGACCTCGGTCAGGCCGGCCGCTTCGAACAGGCGGCGAGTCCAGGCGGGCGTGGTGGCCAGCCACCGGGCGAAGTGCTGCGAAGTCGCCGGCCCGTAGGAGTGCAGGTAGCGGCCCAGCAGCCAGTCGACCGCCTCGGACGGCGGGGCGGGGGCGAAACCGGGCAGCCAGCGGCCGGGGTTGGTGTACGTGGTCCTGCGGCCCTTGTCCGGGCCGAAGCACAGCACACCCCTGTGAGCGGCGGTCGCGACCATCTGCCGCCAGCGCGGCCACATCGTCTGGAACGCGGGCATCACCGGATCGACGGCCCACGCCCCGACCTGCTCGGCCAGTGCTCCGGTCAGCTCGTCCACGGTCAGCTCCGCCTCCGCCAGGATCACTCCGATGGCGACGACGAGTTCCTCGGTCTGTTCCCCGGTCAACCGCGCCTCGGGCGCGAGCCATCCGGCCGCCGGTACCGCTCCCAGGGCCCCGCACCACAGGCCCAGCTCCGCCGCCGGAAGCAGATGGACCGTACCGCGCGGCCCGAACGTCTTGATCAGGCTGTGCTCCGACCACAGCGCCTCCCGCACGTCGGTGCGCGTCACGCCGTCCAGCCTCAAGCCGATCGACACCTCGGCGGCCGACAACACCTGGGCGTGCGCGCCGCACATCGCTGCCGCCGCCTCCGCCGGAGTGCCCAGCGGCGACGACAGGCCGTGCCGCCGCAACCGTCGTCCGCAGACTTCCGCCCATGTCAGATCCACGCCCGATCCTAAGCATTCCGCCGGCCGGCTGACGGCATCTCCGCGCGGACACCGTACGGATCCGCCCCCACACCGGCCGGCCGTGCGGGGAGGGCGGGACCGGCCCGGGCACCGTAGGGTTCACCAACGCCGTCGTGACCGGGGCGGCGCCAACGAGGGCCGCCGCCACCGGGGTTCGCGCCCGGCGCCGTCCCCCCTTCCCGCGCAACGTGATGCGTACCAGTACCTGGAGAGGTCTTCGCCGTGCCGCACTCCGATTCCCGTTTCAGCGTTCTGTCCGAGGGGTTCGCCACCGATCCCTACCGCCACTTCGGACGGTTGAGGCAAGGGGCTCCGGTGCACTACGAGCCGGCGATCGACAGCTACTTCCTCTCCCGCCACGACGACGTGAAGCGCGTGCTGACCGACCACGAGGCGTTCACGACGGAGACGCTGCAGGTGCGGGCCGAGCCGGTGATGCGGGGGCCGGTCCTGGCGCAGATGACGGGGGCCGAGCACACCGCCAAGCGGAAGATCGTCGTCCGAGCCTTTACCGGTGCGGCCCTCCAGGACCAGATGCGCGCCGTCCACGCCAACGCCGCCGACCTCCTGGCCCCCTTCCTGGCCCGGGGCCGGATCGACCTCGTGAACGACTTCGGCAAGCCGCTCGCCGTCCACGTGACGCTCGACGTGCTCGGACTGGACAGGAAGGACTGGCGGCAAGTCGCCGCCTGGCACAGCGGGGTGGCCGAGTTCATCACCAGCCTCGCCCTCACCCCCGAGCGACGCCGGCACTGCCTGGACTGCGCGGAACAGCTCGAGGCCTACCTCGTCCCCGTCATCGAACAGCGCCGCCGCCACCCCGGCGACGACCTGATATCGAAGCTCTGCACCGCCGAGTTCGACGGGGTCGCCATGAGCAATCGCGAGGTCACCGCACTGATCATCAACGTGCTCGCCGCCGCCACCGAGCCCGCCGACAAGACGCTGGCCCTGCTCTTCAAGCACCTGATCGACCACCCCGAGCAGCTGACGGAGGTGCGCCGCGACCTCGGGCTGCTTCCCGCCGCGATCGCGGAGACCTTGCGCTACACCCCGCCGGTCCAGCTCATACCCCGCCAGGCGAAGGAGAGCGCGGTCTTCGCCGGCACCGCGGTCCCGGCCGGTGCCACGGTCTTCTGCATGATCGGCGCGGCCAACCGGGACCCCGGTGCCTTCGCCGCCCCGGACACCTTCGACATCCACCGCCCCGACCTGGGCACGGCCCGCTCCTTCACCGCGGCCGCCCAGCACATGGCCTTCGGTACCGGACTCCACCAGTGCGTCGGCGCGGCCTTCGCGCGGGCCGAGATCGACACCGTCGCCGCGATGCTCCTGCCCCTGCTCGACGAGGTCCGCTACAGTCCCGGCTTCCGCTACCGGGAGACCGGCCTGTACACGCGGGGCCCCGTGTCCCTGTCGCTGGACTTCGCTCCCGTCCACGCGTTTTCGCCGGATCGGCGACCTCACGTCGGTCCGGGCGTCCTGCCCGCGTGAGGAACACGTGGAAAGCCCGGCAGACCCTCCGTGGACGCCTACGTGGCGGCCGCGCGAACCTGGAACCTGCCGGGACGGCCGGTCAGCCTCCGGTCGTGCCGTCGAGCATCTCGCGCAGGATGTCCAGATGGCCGTTGTGGCGGGCCGTTTCCTCGGTGAGGTGAAGGAGGATCCAGCGCAGGTCGACGTGCACGCCGTCGCGTACGGCCCGTACGGCCCGTTCGTCCAGGCCGCGCCCGTCGACGAGTTCGCGGTAGCGGGCGCTCTGTTCGGCGTACTCGCCGAGCAACTGCGGGAGCGGGAAGTCGACGGCGATGCGCATCTCCCGGTCGGGGTCCTCCTCGGTCCAGGGCCCTTGGTCCTCCTCGCCGAGGAACACCACCTGGAACCAGTAGTACTCGACCCAGCGGAGATGGTTGATCACCCCGCTCATGGTCATCAGCGGTGAGCCCGGCAGGAGCGCCTTGCGCGCGTTCTCCGCGGAAACGCCCCGGCACTTGGCGCGGGCGGTGTCACGGGTGTAGTCGAGGAACGTAGTGAGCTGAGTGCGCTCGTCCCATGCGGAAGGAGTGTCATCGATTCTGGTCATCGCGCGAAGCGTCCCCGATCAGCGCGACCGTTGTCGAGGCATTTACGGCGGCCCCCCCGCGCGCGGGCCGGGGGAGACCGGGGCCGAGCGGGTCAGCGGGAGCGGATCATCTGCGGACGTCCGCGCCGGCGCCCTTGGCGGTGCTCACGGCGACCCGGTTCCAGGTGTTGACCGAGCAGGCGGCCGCGAGGACATGCGCGAGTTCGGTGTCGTCGAACGCGGCGGCGGCCCGGGCGTACACCTCGTCCGGTACCCCGTCCACGGAGATCAGGGTGACCGCCTCAGTGAGGGCGAGCGCGGCCTGCTCCCTGGCGGAGAAGCACTGCCCGGCCTCGCGCCAGGACGCGACCAGGTGCAGCCGGAGGTCGTCCTCACCCGCCTTGCGGGCGTCACCGACGTGCACGTGGAGGCAGAAGGCGCAGCCGTTGAGCTGGGACGAGCGGATCTGGATCAGCTCGACCAGGGCCGGGTCGAGGCCCTCGCGGGCCGCGGTGTCGAAACCGACGAGGGCCTTGAACGCCTTGGGCGCGAGGGCGGCGAAGTTGACTCGGGACGCGGTGGCGTTTGTCATGGTCATTAATCTAGGGAGCCCACAGACCATCGGAGAGGTGCATTCAAGTGTCCGGATCCTGGGTCAATTCCGCCGAGCGGATCGGTGCTGACCTGCACCTCGAACTGGCCGGGACGGGTTCACGCCGGGCGGCCCTCGCCCGGGCCCTGCGCGAGGCGATCCAGGAAGGACGGCTGGCCGCCGGGATCCGGCTACCGCCCTACCGGTCGCTCGCGGCCGACCTCGGCATCGCACGGAACACGGTCGCCGACGCCTACGCGGAACTGGTCGCCGAAGGCTGGCTGACCGCCCGGCAGGGCTCGGGCACAAGGGTCGCGGAACGCGCCGCGCCGGCCAGGACGGTGCGCGTGCCGAAGAAGGCGGTCACGGGATTCGCCGTGCCCGTGCACAATTTGACGCAGGGTCAGCCCGACGCCTCGTCGTTCCCGAGGAACGCCTGGTCGACCTCGACCCGCCGCGCGCTCGGCGCCGCACCGCACGAGGCCTTCGGGCCGGGCGACCCGCAGGGCCGCATCGAACTGCGCACCGCGCTCGCGGACTACCTCGCCCGGGTGAGGGGCGTGCGGACCGACCCGGAGCGCATCGTGATCTGCTCGGGTTTCTCCGACGCGCTGCGGCTGCTGTTCGGCGGCGGCGTGCTGCGCGGCACCCTCGCCGTCGAGGCGTACGGCCTGGAGTTCCACCGCGCCCTGCTGACCGCCGACGGCGTGCGGACGGTACCGCTCGGCTTGGACGAGCTGGGCACGAGAACGGAGGAACTGGACGGGCGGCGCGGCGTGCGGTCGGTGCTGCTCACCCCCGCCCACCAGTTCCCCGTCGGTGGACCGCTCGATCCGAAGCGGCGCAACGCGGCGGTCGACTGGGCGCGTGCCCGGGGCGGCGTGGTGATCGAGGACGACTACGACGGGGAGTTCAGGTACGATCGCGAACCGATCGGCGCGGTCCAGGCGCTGGACCCCGACCACGTGCTCTACGTCGGGTCGGCCAGCAAGAGCGTCTCGCCCGCGCTCAGGCTGGGCTGGATGGTGCTGCCGGAACGCCTGGTCGGTCCGCTCCTCGCGGCCAAGGGCCGGCGCGAACGCTGGACCAGCGTCGTCGACCAGCTCACCTTCGCGGACCTGATCACCTCGGGTGCCTACGACCGGCACGTCCGGCAGATGCGTCAGCGCTACCGGGACCGCCGCAACCGGCTCGTCGCCGCGCTCGCCGAGCACGCGCCGCACGTCGAAGTCACCGGTATCGCCGCGGGGTTGCACGCGGTGCTGCGGCTTCCCCCGGGCACCGAGGCCGCCACCGTGAACGCCGCCACCTGGATCGGCCTCGCACTCGACGGCCTCGCCGGCTTCCGGCACCCCGCCGCCGGGACCGTACCGTTCGACGGGCTGGTCGTCGGCTACGCCACCCCGTCCGACCACGCCTATGCCGCGGCCCTCGAAGCGCTCTGCCGGATCCTGCCGCCCGCGCCGTGAACCGCGTCCCGCGGGCGGGCGGTGGGTTCAGCGCCGGGCGAGTTCCCGCTGCCAGACGGGGCTTTCGACGTAGTGGTTGTCGAACCGCTCGGAGCTGTCGCGGATGTCCTGTACCGAGGCCCCGCCCCGGTACACCCGCTCCAACAGCCGGTAGTAGTCGAACCGGTCCATCCCCGGAGTGAAGACGACGAGCATCTCGGCCTCGCTGCCCGGCGCCGGCGCGAAGGCGTGCGGCACGGTCGGCGGGACGGTCAGGAAGTCGCCCCGGCCGAGCGTGAGGACCTGGTCGTCGAGCAGGATCCGCACGGACCCGTCGAGGACGTGGAACATCTCGGTGGCCCGGGTGTGGAAGTGCGCGGGGGCACCCGGCGAGCCCTCGTGCAGGGTCGCGCGGTTGGCGGTCAGCGCACCTCCCGTGGCGTTCGCGTCGGCCAGCAGCGTGATCAGGCTGGTCGCTCCGTCCTGCAGCGTCTCGGCCTCCTCGGCGCGGACGAGAACGGGCTTTGCGGCACTGGTGAACGTCATGGTCACTCCTGGATCTCAGTGGGCCCGCCGCCCGGTGTTCCCGGCGGCACCACTCAACCTAGGCCCCGAAAAGACCCGGAGAACGGTGCATTGCGAGCGTGGAATCCCGGGTCAATTCGAGTCCGCCCCCGTTCTCAGCCGGTGCAGGTGATCGAGAAGGGAACCGGGTTGGAGGTGGTGCGGGTGGGGCTCTGGAGTTCCACGGCCATTCCGGTGGTCAGGGTGCCCGCCTTCGCGTAGGTCGTCAGCCGTACGGTGTCGCGCCCGGTGGGGTCGGCCTCGTTCCCGATCGACAGGGTGCGCCAGTGCGGGTCCACCACCGAGCCGTCGCCGGACACCCAGCGGTAGGAGATCAGGGTGGGCTCGGAGGCGCTGAAGGTCGCGGTGAAGGCCGGGGCCCGGCTCTCGGGGGTCGGGCAGCTGCCGGTGTAGGTGGTGTTCGCGCCCGTCACCGACATCCGTACGCCGCCCGGACCGGGAGCGGAGTCCCCGCCGTCGCCGCCGAGGGCGTGGACCAGCCCGGCCGTGATCAGTACGCAGGCGACCGCGCCGCCCGCCGCGAAGGCCGCCGTACGGCGCCTGCGGCGTGGGGCGGTGGGCGTCGTGCCCGGCGCGGTGGCGGGCGCGGCCGGGGAGGCCTCCACTGCGGTCTCCGGGGCGGCGGGTGGCACCGGCGAGGGGACCGCTGCCGCCGCCGGCGCCGCCGCGGCGGGTTCCGCCGGGGCCGGCAGCACCGGGGCGGCGGTCGTCGTGGCGTCCGGTTCGTGGGCGATGGCCCGCAGGGCCTCGGCGACTTCGGCGGCGGGTGTCCGCCCGGCCGGTTCCTTGCGGAGCAGCCCGGCGATGACCGGGGCGAGCGGGCCGGCCCGGACCGGCACCGGCGGCTCCTCGTCCACGACGGCCCGCAGGGTGCTCAGCGCGGTGTCCTGCCGGAACGGGGAGACCCCCTCCACGGCCGCGTACAGCATCACGCCGAGGGACCACAGGTCCGACTCGGGGCCCGAGGGGCGGCCCAGCGCCCGCTCCGGCGGCAGGTACTCGGGGGAGCCGACCACCTCGCCGGTCAGGGTCAGCGCGGTGCTGCCCTCGACCGTCGCGATGCCGAAGTCTCCGAGCACCACCCGCCCGTCCTCGGCGAGCAGCACGTTGGCCGGCTTCACGTCGCGGTGCTCCACCCCGGCGGCGTGCGCGGCCCGCAGCGCGCTCAGTACCTCCGCGCCGATGTGCGCGGTGTGCCGCGGGGTGAGCGGCCCCTCGGCGCGCAGCAGGTCGGCCAGCGACCGCCCGCGGACCAGCTCCATGACGATCCAGGGCCGGTCGTCCTCCATCACCACGTCGTGGACCGTCACCACGTTGCGGTCCGGTATCCGGGCCGCCGCCCACGCCTCCCGCTCCAGCCTGCTGTACATCCGCGTGATGTCGCCGTCCCGCAGATGAGCCGGCGCGCGGACCTCCTTGACGGCGACCTCGCGGTGCAGGGTTTCGTCGCGGGCCCGCCACACGGTGCCCATACCGCCCTCACCGAGCCGGGACAGCAGCCGGTAGCGGCCGGCGATCAGCCGCTCGCCGGCCGGTGATTCCGGCGCGGCCGCGGTGGTGGCCGCGGTGGTGGCCGTGAGCGTGCTCTCCGTCACGGTCTCGGATTCCTCGTTGTGCATGGGGGCGGTTCTCCTCTGATCGCCTGCCGACGCCAACATCACGAGCGGACCGGGACCCCCGGTTCAACGGGGTGGCCGAAAATCTTCGAAAATGATTGAACCGAACACGATCGCGAGGGCGTGTTGCTGTCGTACGAGCAGTCAGCAGGCGTCTTCTTCAAGGAGTGTGGAGTGCCTTCGGTCATCGTTGGACGCACGGGTCCCTTCACCGGGCAGAGCGTGGTTCTGGGCAGCGAGCCCCTGAGCTTCGGGCGCAAGAGCGACAACGGCGTCGTGATCGTCAGCCCCAGTGCCTCCCGGCTGCACGCCGAGATCCTGATGGAGGACGCCGGTTTCGTCCTCTACGACCGGGACAGCCGCAACGGCACGTTCGTCAACGACCAGCGCGTCACGCGGCACGTACTGCGTCCGAACGACTGCGTCCGGATCGGCGCTGAAACGTTCCTCTACGAGGCTCAGGACGTGATGGAGACGGTCATGGACCTCTCCCTCCTGGACGTGCCGAGGCCGAGCGCCGCGGACCCCGGCACGCTGCGGGTGACCGTCACCGGCGGCGGTCCGGTGGGCCTCGCCTTCGCCCTGGCGCTCGACGAGATGCTGCCGGGGCGGACCGCCGTCACCGTCTACGACGGCCGCTGGACCAGGAAGGGCTCCTCGGTCGTGTGGAAGGACGAGACCCAGGGCAACTTCCGCCGCCAGCAGGTGGTGACCGTCCAGAGCCGCCAGTACCTCGCCCTGCCCGAAGAGGTGCTCTCCGCCCTCTTCGACGACAGCGGCGCCTACTCCGAGATGTGGCCCGTCGGCCCCGACTCCGTCGACGGCCGGCCGCCCCGCAACGTCCGGATCGCCCACATCGAGGACCGGCTGCTGGACCTGGCCAACCGCAGGCCGGCCATCCGCCTCGTCCCCAGGCGTTTCGACGTGGCGGAGGAACAGGGCCGGATCACCCAGGAACACGTCCTGGTGGTCGCCGAGGGCGGTCGTTCCCGTACCCGGGAGCACTACGCGGACCGCTTCGGCGCGGCCGACGCCTCGATCTACTCCCTCGACGGCGAGCACCTCCAGGACATCGTGCTGGGGCTGCGCGTCAAGTCCAGGCTGCCGGACCCGATGAGCGTGCTGCTCACGGTGTCGCAGAACCGGTTCCTGCTCAACTCGCTGCGCGGCGAGGGCTTCCTGAACATGCGGCTCACCCGTGAGGAGGCCAAGAACGTCATCGGCATAGACCCGGTCCGGCACGTCTTCGAGGAGTGCATCGCCTCCCGCCCCTGCCTGATGAGCCGCCAGGAGGAGGACAACGAGTTCCGCTGCCCCACCCACGGCACCCTCTTCCTGCCCGCCCTGCTGCGCGGTTCCCCGCTGTGGAAGGAGATCCGGCAGGGCCTCAGCCTGTTCGGGGTGGCCGAGGAGGACCTGTCCGCGATCACCTCCTTCCGGCTGGACATGGTGCAGCGCCCGCGGTTCACCGCGCAGCTGCACCGGCCGACCGCGACCGCCCCCGGCACCTACGGCTTCCTGCTGGGCGACGCGGCCAACGCGATCCACTTCTGGCCGGGCCGGGGCCTCAACAGCGGCCTCGCCTCCGCCACTTCGCTGGCCCGCTCGCTCAGCCGCGCCTGGCGGGGCAAGCCACTGCGGGACGCCGATTTCATCCGGCACGAGGCGGCGATGTCGATGCTCCAGTACCGGCACAAGAGCCGGGCCTGGAACGCCATGGTGACCACCGACGACCAGGGCGTCACCCGCGCCATCAAGGACGTCATCGCCCGCAGCGCGGAAGCCGGGCCCGGGTCCGGTGCCGCGGACGGGAGCGATCTGGAAGCCCTGCTGGACCGCATGGCCGGGATCCGCGAACGGCTGGCGCCCCGGATGCCCGGCCTGCCCGACGACGGGGAACTCCGCTCCCACCTGTCCTCGATCGCCCCGGCCACCCTCCGCACCCTGCGGGAGAGCGGCGCCTGGGACACCCTGATCGTCGGCGGCGAGGAGGCCGACATCGACCTCTTCTACCAGTCGGACTCCCCGGTCTACGTCCCCCGGCCGGCCGACCCCCGAAGCCCCTCCCCGGCGGGAATGGCCGTCACCTCGTGACCAGCCCCGCCTCGTAGGCGAACACGACGGCCTGCGCGCGGCTGGTGAGGGCGAGTTTCGTCATGCAGCGGTGTACGTGGGTCTTGACGGTCGCGGGACTGAGGAAGAGACGGGCGGCGATCTCGGCGTTCGACAAGCCCGCGCCGACGAGCGTGAGGACCTCGCGTTCCCTCCGGGTGAGGGAGTCGAGCGGGCCGGCGGCCGGGGGCGGCGCCGCGGCCCGCGGGGCGCACAGGGCGAGGAGCTCCTGGAGGGCCGCGGGGCTGAGGAGGGTGTCGCCGGCGTGCACGGTGTGGATGGCGGAGATCAGGCGCTCGGGCGGGGTGTTCTTGAGGAGGTAGCCGCTCGCTCCGGAGCGCAGGGCCTGGAGCACGTAGGCGTCGAGGTCGAAGGTCGTCAAAATGATGATCTTCGGCCGTGCCGGGGAGGCGTCCTCCAGGATGCGGCTGGTGGCGGCGATGCCTCCGATACCCGGCATCCGGATGTCCATGAGGATCACGTCGGGGCGGAGTTCGGCCGCGGCGACGACGGCCGCCTCGCCGCTCTCGGCCTCCCCGACGACCGTGATGCCGGGGGCCGCCCTCAGGAGCGCGACCAGTCCCGACCGGACGAGTATCTGGTCGTCGACGACGAGAAGCGTGGGCATGAGTTCGCCTTCCCCCGGGGCACGACATCAGTGACCGGCGGCCGCGATCACAAGTGGTTCGGTATCGGCAGGGTGAGGTCGACCTGGTATCCCCCATGGGGGCGGGGGCCGACGGTGACGCCACCGCCGTAGATTGTGGCCCGTTCGCGCATGCCCATCAACCCGTGACCTGGGAAATCTCGCTGTGCGGGCACGGTCGTGGCGGATCCGTCGTCGGTGATGCGGACGCCGAGGCCCGTCGCGTCCTGCCGGAAGGCGATCTCGACCGCGGCCTGCGGAGCGTGTTTGAGGACGTTGGTGAGGGCCTCCTGCACGACCCGGTAGACGCACATGTCGATGCCGGCGGGAAGACTGGTGGGGACCTCGCCCGCCACGCGCACGCCGACCCCGGCCGCCCGAACCCGTGCGATCAGTCCCGGCAGCGCGGCCAGCCCGTGGGGCTGGACGTCGTCCTCGCCCTGCCGGGAGCCGGCCCGCTCGGTGCCGTGCCGCAGGACGGTCAGCATGCGGCGCATCTCGTCGCCCGCCTCGCGGGCACTGTCCGCGGCCGTGCGCAGGGCCTGGCGGGCGGCGGGCGGGTCGGTGGTGAACACGTAGTCCGCCACGCCCGCCTGGATGGAGATGACGGAGACGTGGTGGGCGATGACGTCGTGGAGCTCGCGGGCGATGCGCATGCACTCGTCGGTGACCGCGCGGCGGGTCCTCTCCTCCTGCTCGGCGCGCAGCTGCCGGGTGAGGACCGCCAGGCGCTCGCCGCGTTCCGCGAACCTCCGGGAGACGTCCCCGGTCACCCACGTGACGGCGGCCGTGGCGGTGACGAACGCGGCGCTGAGGCCTCCGATCCCCGGCTCGGCCAGACGCGTTCCCCACAGCAGCACCAGCCACGTGATCACCGCGACGGGCACGGACACGGTGCGGGGACGGCGGGCGGCGACGGTGTAGCAGGCCAGACCCGGCCCGCACACGGCGACGGCCGGATAGTGGGCCAGGGTGAAGTAGGTGACGGCGCACAGGGCCACGCAGACCCAGACCGCGACGGGATGGCGGCGGCGTACGGCGAGGGGGAGGTAGATCGCGGCCACCAGCCCGTAGGACCACAGGTCGTTGTCGCGCCAGTACCCGTTCGGGTCGGGCCAGTTGTGCAGCATCGTGGCGGAGATGCCCACCGACCCGACCGCGTAGACCACGTCCGCGATCTGGGCGAGGAGCGCACGGGGTGGGAACGCGAACGCGGCGGAGGGTCTCGTCATGGGCGCAGCCTGGGCACTTTCTCTCCGGTGAACGCACCGCGGAACGCCCGGCCCCGTGCGGCGGCCGGTGCGGGCGCGAGGGGTCGGGCGTTCGGGCGTCACGTGGCCAGCAGGTACTTCTCGACCACCTTCACGTCGGTGTTCCAGTAGGTGACCCCGACGCCGGCGTCGACGTTGAGTCCGCCTCCCTGGTCGGCCAGCGACACCTTGACGGGCTTGCCCGCGTCGGATGAGTTGTCGCTGTTCCTGAAGGCGACGGTCATCGACGTCACGACGCGGAGCTCCTCGCCGACCCGGTAGAGGCGCACGCCCGCGTACGCCTTCTCGCGCGGCCGGATCGTGGCGACCGCGTGCCAGTCGGACTCCAGCGGACCGATCTGGTCCGGGGCGCCGTCGAACCGCACCGAGGGGTAGCGGTAGAGGGTGCAGGGCTTGTCACCGGTGTTGGTGGCCGTGAGGAGGACGTGCTTGGTGGAATCCATCCGGTAGTACGTCGTCGTGATCGAGACGTTCGCGTCGGTGCAGGACGCGAGGGCCGTCTTGCCGTCGCCGCCGGGGCTGCCCGAGGCACCGGGCTTGGCGGTCGCGGTCGTCTTCGGGCTCGTCGCGGCCGGCTTGGTGGGCTCGGCGGACGGACTCCCGGCCGAGGTGGGCCCGGCGGAGGCCGACGCGCCCGGCGCGGCGGGCGGGGTGGCGCCCGGGGACACCGGCCCGGCGGAGGCCGACGCGCCCGGTGTACCGGCCGGGGTGGCGCCGCCCGCCCCGTCGCCCTTGTCCGCCGGGCCGCAGGCCGTGGACGAGAGGAGCGCGGCGAAGGCCACGCCGCCCAGGGCGAAGGTCTTCCACGTCTTCTGGGTCGTGCGCATGGTGGTCCCCCCGGATGCCTTCGTGTTCGTTCGGTTGCCGCGGCCGGCCGTTCGGACGCGACCTGACGAACAAGAAGCTACGGGGGGACCGTCCGTGCGCGCGGCCACCCACCGGTGTATTCCGCCCCGCCACCACGGGTGTACGACGGCCTGCACCCAAGGGTGTACAACCCTGCGGGCGCGGCCGCACCGACGGGTGGCCGGAGCGGGTCTCAGGCCTGAGCGAACAACGGGTCGTACGCCCGTGAGGGCCTTCGGCCCGCCGTGAAGGACAGGAAGTCCTTCACGAACGCGCTCCGCGAGTACGTGCCCGCCGCGTCGGTCATGTCCCGCTGGAAGCAGGTGCGGAACAGGGCCCGGTACTCGTCCGCGTCGATCGACTGGTTGCCGTCGGCGTCCGTGGCGTCGAACAGCACGTCCGCCAGTTTGATCAGCGCGGGCCCGGCCAGGCCCGGTGTCGCCGCCGCGTACTCCTCGGCGCTGATGCGGCCGTCACCGTCGCTGTCGAGGGCCCCCTGCAGCTCCTTCCACCAGGCGGCGAACGCGTTGTACAGCATGGTCTCCGCGGGTTCTTCCAGGTCGAGCCGGCCGCAGACCTCGCGGGCCATGGCCGCCAGGTCGGGCCAGTCCAGGTAGCCGTCTCCGGTCTGGTCGAGCACCGTACGGAAGAACTCCTCGGCGCTGCGCCCGCCGCCCGGCGCGGCGGTTTCGGGCTGCGCCGGGATCGGCGTGATCAGCCGGACCAGCGCCCCGGCCCGCTTGATGCCGTCGCGGACCGCGGCGACGGTCCTGGCGCGGGGGTCGTCACTGTCCGGGGACATGGCCAGCAGCCCGGCCAGTACGTCGGCCTGGATCCAGCCGTCGGGCAGGAACCGGGCCAGCCCCATGGCCAGGTAGGCGCTCTGGGCCAGCGTCCGGGCGCCGGGGAAGTCCGGCAGTCCCGCCCGGCGGCGCAGGGATTCCGGCAGGGACGCCACGGTGATCGCGCCGAGGACGGGCCCGGCGACCGCCCGGCCGGCCGCCCACACCGTGGGCAGGCCCTCCAGGAGCGCCGGCGCGGGCAGGTGGTCGAACAGCTTGTAGAGGATGATGCGCAGCGCCTCGGTGTCCTCCAGTTCCTCCACCATCCGGTCGAAGTACGGCCAGAACTCCTGGAGGGTGGGCGGGAGATGCCCCGCCTGGTCGCCCAGGGCCGCGAGGTACGCCTGGAATTCGGTGTACAGGCGTTCCATCGTGGTCTGTTCGAGGGGCTGGCCGCTGAACCGGCACATGGCGACGGTACTTTCGAAGAGGGTCGCCACCACCCATGCCCGGACGTGCGGGTCCATCGCGTCGTACGGCCGGTCGCGGGCATCGGCGCCGCTCAGCCGCGCGTGCAGCCGGTTCAGGCGCTTCGCCTCCCGCTCCCGCACCGCGTCATCGGCGCCGAACATGCGCTGCAGGCTGAGGAACGTGTTGTGCAGCCGCCGCCACGGGTGCGCCACGAACGTGGAGTTGTCGACCAGTGCGGCGCCGATCTGCGGATGGGCGGCCTCCAGCACGGTGGCCCGGACGATGGCCAGGGCCCAGCGCGGGTCGTTGAAGAACTCGTCGAACTGCGAGCCCGGGCCGAACAGGGGTGGCTCGCCGCCGTGGGAGTCGGTGGTGGTCACGGTGTGGGTGCTCCGTTCACGTCCGGTGTGACGCCGCCGAACCGGCGGTCGCGCTGCTGATAGGCGTGCAGGCACTCCACGAAGTGCGACGCGCGGAAGTCGGGCCACAGGACGGAGGGGAAGACCCACTCGGCGTACGCGACCTGCCACAGCATGAAGTTGGAGATGCGCTGCTCCCCCGACGTGCGGATGACGAGATCCACATCGGGGGTGTCGGGGAAGGGGAGATGGGCGGCGAAGGCCTCCTCGGTCAGGGCGTCGGCCGGTGCACCGCTGCGGATGAGGGAGCGCGCCGCCTCGACGATGTCCTTGCGTCCGCCGTGGTCGAACGCCACGGTCAGGGTCATGCCCCGGTTGGCGCCCGTCAGCGTCGTCAGGTCGTCGAAGTCCCGCGCCAGCGGCGCGGGGATCCTGGGGTCCGACACGCCCAGGAACCGGCAGCGGATGCCCCGGGCGTGCAGCAGCGGTGCGTGCTTGCGCACCACGCGCCGCACCAGGTGCATGAGGAAGTCGACCTCGCTGCTCGGGCGGCCCCAGTTCTCCGTGGAGAACGCGTACAGGCTCAGCCACCGCACCCCCGCCGACCGCGCCGCCTCGATGACGTCGATCACCGTCGTCTCCGCCGCGCTGTGGCCCGCGGTCCGGGGCAAGGACCGCCGCGCAGCCCAACGTCCGTTCCCGTCCATCACGCACGCGACGTGACGCGGTACCTCCCGGCGCCGACTCCCGTCGACAGCACCCGGCGCCCCGCCCTGCGACGGCAGCCGCACTCCGGTCTCCCCTTCAGCCTGCACGAGCGGCCTTCCCCCTTGCCCCAGTACGAACAGGGACCGGCTGCCCCTGGCCTCCCGGCCCCCGTGCACGCGGGAGCCCCCGTCCGACTGGCAGCAGACTGCCCGACCCGCGACCGGCGGGCCCGGGCCTTGGCGCCGCGTTCACTCCAACGGGTTGCCCCCGCCCGGTACGGCGGCCGCCGGACCGGGCGGGAGCGCGACCGCTCCTCGGCGGCCTCAGACCGCGTAGCGGTCCGGGGCGAAGAGCGAGGGGTTCGCCGCGATCCAGGCCGAGGTATGGCGCAGCCCCTCCTCCAGCCCGACCCGGGGCCGCCAGCCGGCCCAGTCGCGGGCCCGGGAGTTGTCGGACAGGAGGCGCTGCACCTCGCTGCCCGACGGGCGCAGCCGGCCGGGGTCGACCACGACCTCCGCGTCCCGGCCGGACGCCGTGATCAGGGCCTCGGCCAGGGCCCCGACGGAGATCTCCTCGCCGGTGCCGAGGTTGACCACCTCGCCCAGCGCCCGCTCGCACTCCGCCACCGCGAGGAAGCCCTCGGCCGTGTCCGTCACGTACGTGAAGTCGCGGGTCGGGGTGAGCGAGCCGAGCCGGATCTCCCGGGAACCCGCGTGGAGCTGGGCGAGGATCGTCGGGATGACGGCGCGCGCGGACTGGCGCGGTCCGTACGTGTTGAAGGGCCGGACCACCGTCACCGGCAGTTCGAAGGCATGGTGGAAGGACAGGGCCATCATGTCCGCACCGATCTTCGACGCCGAGTACGGCGACTGCGGCTGCAGCGGGTGGCGCTCGGAGATCGGGGCGGTCAGCGCCGTCCCGTAGACCTCGCTGGTGGAGGTGTGCACGAGGCGGCGCACGCCGTGGCGGCGGCAGGCCTCGGCCACGTTCTGGGTACCGGTGACGTTGGTCTGCACGTACGCGCCCGGCGAGGCGTAGCTGTACGGGATCCCGATCAGCGCCGCCAGATGGAAGACGGTGTCGCAGCCGGCCACGGCGTCGCTGACCCGGCCCGCGTCGCGGACGTCGCCGGCCCACATCTCCACCGGCCCGTCGGGGTCGGCGAGGTAGCGCGCCAGGTGGCCCTTCTCGGCGTACGGCTTGTAGTGGACGAGGGCGCGGACCCGCGCGCCCCGGGACACCAGCAGGTCCACCAGGGTCGAGCCGATGAAGCCCTCGGCGCCGGTGACGAGGACGGTGCGGTCGGTCCAGCTGTTGGGGTTCACGCGTGCTCCAGGTGGGGTGTGGGGACGAAGCCGGCGACGCGGAGGACTTCCGCGGCCAGCAGTTCGGCGGCCCGCGCGTGCGGGCCGGGGTCGGCGGCGCCGGCCATCGCGGACAGCCGGGCCGGATCGGCCAGCAGCGGTCCGATGAGGCCCGCGAGGCGTTCGGCGGTGGTCTCGGCGTCGGGCAGCAGCAGTCCCGCGCCCGCGTCGGTCAGGACCCGCGCGTTGTGCGTCTGGTGGTCGCCGGGCGCGTACGGGTAGGGCACGAGGAGGGCCGGGACTCCGGTGGCCGCGAGTTCGGCGACGGTCGCCGAACCGGCCCGGCACACGACCAGGTCCGCGGCCGCGTAGACGAGGTCCATCCGGTCCAGGTACGGCACGGCCCGGGCGATCCGCTGCCCGCCCGAGGCCGCGAGATCGGCGACCGTGTCGGGGAGCGCGGCCGGGCCGGTCTTGACCAGGAGCTGTACGTCGTCCCGGTACTGCCAGAGCCCGGCGAGCGCCGTCGCCGCGCGGGTGAGCCGGACGGCGCCCAGGCTGCCGCCGTTGAAGACGACGAGGCGACGCCCCGCGGGGACGCCGAGCGCGCGCCGGGCGTCGGCGCGCAGGGCCGCCCGGTCGGCGGCCGGGAGTCCGGCGAGGCCGGAGAGGGCGGCGGAGATCGGCATCCCGGTGGTGAGCGCGCGGGCGCCGCCCGAAAGGTGACCGCGGCTGCGGTCGAAGGCGACCGCGATGTGCGGTGTGAGCCGGGCCGCGAACTGGTTGGCGCGGCCGGGGACGGCGTTCGACTCGTGGATCACGGCCGGCAGTCCGGCCAGCCGGGCTCCGAGGACGGCGGGCGCGCTCGGGTAACCGCCCATGCCGACGGCGACCTGGGCGCCCTGGGCCCGTATCACCGAGCGGGCCTGGTGCGCGGAGCGCAGGAGCGCGGCGGGCAGCAGGTAGCGCTTCGGGCCCAGGGCCGGGTCGAAGGGGATCATGTCGACGGTGTGCAGACGGTAGCCGGCGCCGGGGATCAGCTCGGTCTCCAGGCCCCGCTCGGTCCCGATGAACGAGACCACGGCGCCCGGCACGGCGGCGCGCAGGGCCTCCGCGAGGGCGAGACCGGGATAGATGTGCCCGCCGGTGCCGCCCGCACCGATCACGACGGAGAGGACCGCGGATGTGTGTGGTGTGGTCATGGCCGCACACTCGCGGTGCGCCCTAAGAAGGTTCTAAGAGGTTCTCTCAGAAGGCTTTGGCAGGCTTTGCCCCATGAGCTCCATGAACAGCACGGGTGACGCGTACGCCACCGACAGCGCCGCCGGCACGGGCGGGCGGCGGATCCTCGTCGTCGACGACGAACCCGAGGTGCGGGCGGCCGTCGAGGACGGACTGACGGTCGAGGGGTACGAGGTCCGTGGCGCCGCTGACGGCCTCTCTGCGCTCTCGCAGGTGGCGGTCTGGGAGCCCGACGCGGTCGTCCTCGACGTGATGATGCCGGTGCTGGACGGGCTGGCCGTCTGCCGGCAGCTGCGGGCGTTGGGCGACCGGACGCCCGTGCTCGTGCTGA
Source organism: Streptomyces sp. NPDC006512 (assembly GCF_040611935.1). NCBI lineage: Bacteria > Bacillati > Actinomycetota > Actinomycetes > Kitasatosporales > Streptomycetaceae > Streptomyces > Streptomyces sp. NPDC006512. The sequence continues at coordinate 178,258 of NZ_JBEXPG010000003.1, forward strand.
CCGCGCTCGACTCCGTCAGCGAGCGGGTGGACGGGCTGGAGGCCGGGGCCGACGACTACCTCGTCAAGCCGTTCGCACTGGACGAGCTGGTCGCCCGGGTGCGGGCGCTGCTGCGGCGGGCCGCGCCGGAGCCCGCGGGGGCCGCGCCGCTCGGCTTCGCCGACCTCGTACTGGATCCGGCGACGAGGACCGGGAGGCGGGGCGGGCGCCCGCTGGAGTTCAGCCGTACCGAGGCGGCCCTGCTGGAGCTCCTCCTGCGCCACCCGGGCCAGGTGCTCCCGCGCGAGCTGATCCTGGAGCTGGTGTGGGGGCGGGACTTCGGCCCGGATTCCAACTCGCTGGCCGTCTACGTCGGCTACCTGCGCCGGAAGCTGGAGGCCGCGGGTGAGCCCCGGCTGGTCCACACCGTGCACGGGGTCGGCTACCGGCTGGGCGCGGCGTGAGCGGCGTCGGCCGTCGCCGGCTCGGCGCACCCTGGCGCAGGCGGCGCCCGCTGCGGACCCGCCTGGCCCTGGCCGTCACCGCCGCCGTGGCGTTCGTGGCCGTCGGAGTGTGCGCGGCGGCGTTCCTGGTGGTCCGTTCCGCCCTGTACGAGCAGCTCGACCTGAGCCTGACCCAGTCCGCGCGGCTGGCCGCCCAGCGCAATCCCGGGGCTGGACCGGGCACCCTGGCGGGGGAGTGCCGTTTCCTGGCGGCTCCGGCGTGCGCGGAGGTGGTGGCCGCCGACCCGGCCAGGGATCCGGACGGGCCGGGGCTGCTGCCGGTCGCTCCGGCCGCGCGGGAGGTCGCCGGGGGCCGGCGGGCCCCGTACTACACGAACATCACGGTGGCGGGGTATCCCGCCCGGATGCTCACCACCGACTACGCCAAGGGGCGGGCGCTCCAGGTCGCGCTGCGGGCCGACACCGTCGAGGACGGTATCGAGGAGGCCTCCCGGTGGCTCGTGGTGACGGCGGCGGCCGGGGTCCTGCTGGCCGCCGTCCTGGGGTACTGGGTCTCCCGGACCGGTCTGGCTCCGGTGACCCGGCTCACCGCGACGGCCGAGCGGATCGCCGCCACCCGCGACCCCCGGCACCGGATCGAACTGCCGCCGCCGGGGCGGGAGGACGAGATCACCCGGCTGGCCGGGAGCTTCAACACCATGCTGGGTGAGCTGGAACAGTCGGTCACCGCCCAGCGCCGGCTGGTCGCGGACGCCTCGCACGAGCTCCGCACGCCGCTGACGGCGCTGCGGACCAACGCCGAGCTGCTGGCCCGGGCCGACCGGCTCACGCCGGGCCAGCGCGAGCGGGCGTCCGCCGCGCTGGGGCGCCAGCTCCGGGAGGTGACGGGGCTGGTGAACGACCTGATCGAGCTGGCGCGCGACGAGGAGCCGCAGCCCCTGGTGGAGCAGGTCCGGCTGGGCGCGCTGGTGGAGCACTGCGCGCAGGCCGCGCGGACGCACTGGCCGGACGTCCCGTTCCGGGTCCGGGTACCGGCCGGACCGGTGGTGGTGCCGGGGGTGCCGGCGCGGTTGAGCCGGCTGCTGGGGAACCTCCTCGACAACGCGGCCAAGTTCAGCCGCGGCGGGCTGCCGGTGGAGGTGGAGCTGGTGGCGGGCCTGGCCGGCCGGGGACCGGAGCTGACGGTCCGCGACCACGGTCCCGGGATCGCGGAGGAGGACCTGCCCCACGTGTTCGACCGGTTCTACCGGGCCGGCACGGCTCGCGCCCTGCCGGGCTCGGGGCTGGGCCTGGCCATGGCCAGGCAGATCGCCCGGGCGCACGACGCGGAGCTGACGGCGGAGGCCGCGCCGGGCGGGGGAGCGCTGTTCCGGCTGACGTTCTGAAGGCCGCCGGCCCGCTCGGGGGGACGCGGTCCCGGCCGGGTGGGCTGCTGGACGCATACGATCCTCGCGGGCCTGCCCGCCGGAGGGCGGCGGCCGTTGAGCGAGGGGGCGACAGGACGATGTGGCCGCGGGTGAACGGCATGCGCGCGTTGGAACTGGGCTCGGCCGGGGAGGTGCGTGCGCGGCTGAACGCCCTGGTGCTCGCCGGATCCAAGAGGGCCACCACCGGCCTGCTCGACGAGTACGGGGCGGAGGCCGAAGAGCTGGAGTTCGTCGGCGAAGCGCTGGCCTTGCTGGACGATTCGGGCAGACCCGTGGCGACGGTCGAGATCACGGGGGTGGAGGTCAAGCCCTTCGGAGAGGTGACGTGGGCGCACGCCGAGGCCGAGGGCGAGGGTGACGCCTCGCTCGGGGAGTGGCGCGCCGGCCATCGGCGCTTCTGGGCCCGGACGGGCGCGCCCGTGGAGGACGACACGTTGCTGGTGTGCCTGACCTTCCGCCTCGCCGGCACCCCCCGGGGCGGCGACGAGAACCCCGGAGCCTGAGTCTCCCGACCGGTCCGGTGGCTCGGGTATGACGGCCGCGAGGCCCCGCCGGGCGACCGCTCAGGCGGGCGGGACGCCGAACGGCATACCGGAGAAGAGGTGTGTCCCCGGCGTCTCGCGGTGGTCCGCGCTCCCGAGGGGCCCGTCCCGACGGGGTTCCGGAGCCGCCTTGATCTGTTCCTGCGTGCGGTCCACGTAGACCTTCTCCGCCACGTGGTCGATGCGGGTCACCAGGCCGGCCGGCAGCAGGAGCTTCCTGTCGAGGGCCCACCCGCCGGCATCGACGACCAAATACGCGTCGTTCACCTCGTCGGAGTGCTGGTCGACCTTCCCGATGCCGCCGTCGAGCGCCTCGATCCCGTAGCCGGTGAGGTCGGCGGCGAGGTAGTCGACGCCGGCGCGGTAGCACCACAGGTTTTCCGTCATGCGGAACAACTCCTTCGATCGGGATCTCCGTCGACGGCGCGCTTGCCCGGCGATCCGCGGCCCTACTCCCCGCGCCGCGTGCGGCCGCCGAAGTTTTCGGCGAAGAGAACGCGATCCGGTGGTTTGAGCCGGGAAAGACCGGTCATAAGCGGGGTCACGGGAGTCCGCGGCGGTGAGCGGCGCGGACTCCCGAGCCCGGGCCGCGCGGTGGCACCCCCCCCGCCATCACGCGGCCCGGTTTGCTGCCGTGCGGACGCCGGGCGAGCCCCCGAAGGCCGTTGTGGCCGGGCTGCCGGGGGCTACGCCGCGACCCGTCCGGCCCCCTCGTAGGGGCTGTGCATGGCGAGGAACCGTATGTCGAGGTCGGTCTCCAGGTAGTCCATGCGCCGCTCCCAGAAGGCCTGCATGTGGGGGAGGGCCAGGTGGGCGTCGAGATCGGCCTGCGAGCTCCAGGCCTCGTAGAAGACGAAGACGCCGGGGTCGTCGCGGTCCTCGTGGAAGTGGTACTCCAGGCAGCCGGCCTCCTGCCGGGTCGGCTCGACGAACGAGAGCAGGAGCTCCTTCAGCTCGTCGGCGCGTCCGGGCTTGGGGCGAGCGGTGCCGACGAGTACGAACGGCTGGGGCATGGGGTTCCCTCCCTGATAGGTACGATTGATCTCGTACCTGCCGGACGTTACCGAACTCGCAGGTACGATGCAATCCGTACCTGAAGGAACCCGAAGGAAGGTGCCCCGCATGCCGGACGACGAAGGTCATCCGAGCGTCGAGGAGATCGAGCTCGGCTCGGTGCTCTCCGCCCTGGCCGATCCGCTGCGCCGCCGAGTGGTGCGCGAGCTGACGGCCGAACCCGACGGCGCGGCACGGACCTGCAGCTCGTTCGAGCTGCCGGTCTCCAAGGCGACCGTCACGCACCACTTCCGCGCACTGCGCGAAGCCGGGCTGATCCGGCAGGTCGACCGGGGCAACAGCCGGATGGCCAGCCTGCGACGGGCCGACATCGAGCAGCGGTTTCCCGGACTGCTGGGCCTCGTGGCGGCCGAGGCGGACCTGTAGCCGTCCCCGCCCCCGCGAGCGGCCGCCCCTGCGCGCCGCGGCGGGAACCCCCCCCGGCGCGGCGAAACGCGCGGTGCCTGCCGTTGCCGGCGCGGCGGTCCGGGCAGACTGGGCGGATGACGACACCGGGTACCACGGGTCCGCGCCTGCGCAACGGCGCGTACGGCTACGGCCTGGTGACCAAGGCGCTGCACTGGAGCGTGGCCGGGCTCCTCGTCGTACAGTTCACCCTCGGATACCGGATGGCCGACGACGGCGGCCACGGACGCGGGCGAGGGCGGGACGGGGACTCCGGCCGTGGGCGGGGCAGGGGCGGCGAGGACGGGTTCGTACTGTTCGGCGAGGACCGGCTGCTGACCGCACACGCGCTGATCGGAACGGCGATCCTCGTCCTGGCCGTCGTCCGTCTCGTCTGGCGCCGGACCACCCCCCTGCCCCCGTGGTCCCCGGCGCTCTCGCCGGCCGAACGCAGACTCGCCCACTGGACCGAAGCCTCCCTGTACGCGCTGCTGTTCGCGATGCCCCTCACCGGGATGTGGCTGTTCGCCGCGGGCGACGACGACGCGCTCGCACCGCACGTGGCGGCACACCTGGCGTTCTTCGCCGTGCTCGCCGTCCACCTCGCACTGGTACTCGGCCACACCCTCGTGCGCCGTGACCACCTGCTGCGCCGCATGCTCTGAACCACCGGGCGCAGCCACGCCGGCCCGCCCATCGGACCGCCCGGGGACTCGGGGTCGCGAAGGGCTTCGGCCGCCCTGACGTCCGTACCGGCATGCCGTGAACGGCGTCCGGCGGACCTTCTATCTCCAACCGGCGTTGTTCCTAGAATGACCGCATGGAGGACATCGATGCGATCGCGGCGTTGCAGGACCCGGTACGGCGCCGTCTGTACGAGTACGTGGCGGCACAGGGCCGGGAGGTCGGCCGCAACGAGGCGGCCGAGGCCGTCGGGGTGGCGCGCACGCTCGCCGCGCACCATCTGGACAAGCTGACCGGGGCGGGACTCCTGGAGAGCGGCAGCCGCCGCCTGTCGGGCCGTTCCGGGCCGGGCGCGGGCCGTCCCGCGAAGGTGTACGTGCGGGCGCGGGCCGAACGGTCGGTATCGCTGCCCGCCCGCGACTACCGGACCGCCGCCGAACTGCTCGCCGAGGCCGCCGAACAGGCCGGGCTGGATGCCGGGTTGTGCGCGGCCGCGCGTCGCCGGGGAGAGGCCCTGCGCGGGTCGGCAGCGCCCTGCGGCGACCTCGAAGAGGCGATGGCGGCACTGTCCGCCCGAGGCTACGAACCGCACCTGGAAGAAGCCGGCAGCGCCCAGAATGCTCGGGGCGCCGAAGACGGCGACGAGCCGGCCGGGGCGGCCGAGCGGGTCATCCGCATGCGCAACTGCCCCTTCCACGCCGTCGCCGAACGCTTTCCCCCGCTCGTCTGCGGGATGAACCTCGCGCTGCTGGAGGGGCTGCTCGGTGCGGACGGTCCCCTCCGGGCCCGCATGGACGCCCGTCCGGGGGCGTGCTGCGTGGTCGTCGAGTCTTCTAAAAACAATGGGGATTGACATAGAAAACGGGGCCGTGCTGGGATGAGGTCATGACCGCATCCCCGCACGCCGCATCCCCGCATGTCGCATCCCATCTCGCCCAGTTGAACGTCGCCACGCTCCGCCACCCCCTGGACGACCCGCGCACCGCGCCGTTCGTCGACATGCTCGACCAGGTCAACTCCGCCGCCGACAGCGCACCCGGCTTCGTCTGGCGGCTCGTCGAGGAAGGCGCCGCCGACGCCACCGGCCTGCGCCCGGCGGGTGAGGACGTCATCGTCAACCTGTCGCTCTGGGAGAACCAGGAGACCCTGTGGGACTTCGCCTACCGCAGCGGGCACCTGGAAGTGATGCGGCGACGCCGGGAATGGTTCGAACGGCACGTCGAGGCGCACATGGTGCTCTGGTGGGTCCCCGCCGGACACGTCCCCACCGTCGGCGAAGCGCTGGAGCGGCTGGCGGAGCTGCGCTCCCACGGGCCGTCCCCGCGGGCGTTCACCTTCGCCTCCTCGTACACCCCTGCCGAGGTTCCGCCGCGCAGTTGAACGGCGCCGCCTTCGGCCGCTCAGGCCCCTGGCGCGAACCGCTTTCGGCACACCTTTGGCATGATCACCGCATGCATCGAGAAGACGGTCCCCCGGACGGCGCGAAGCGGCTCGGACGCGCGGCGCAGGAGGGTGACGCGGATCTGGTCACCGAACTCCTCGCCTCGGGAGTCGAACCCGACGCGCGGGACGGACACCGGCCCACGGCTCTGGAATCCGCGGTCAGCGCGGGCCACGCGGACGTCGTCGCCGCGCTCCTCGGCGCGGGCGCCGACCCGTGCCAGTACACCGGCGAATACGCGGAGCAGACCCCGCTCTGCCAGGCCTTGGCCTGGGGACACACCGACGTCGCGAGGCTCCTCCTCGCCGCGGGAGCCCCCACCGGCATCCAGTCCCGGCACGGCCACCTGCTCCCCCTCGTCCTCGCCGCGAGCTGTGACCGGACCGACGACCCGGCCCCCCTCGTCGACCTGCTCCTGGAGTACGGCGCGGACCTGGAGGACCGGTCCATGAAGGGCGAGACCCCTCTCGAATGGGTGGCGGGCATGCCCCACCCCGAGAGGGTCCGTCACCTGCTCGCCCGCGGCGCTGCCCCCACCCCGTTCGCCGTGGCCCGCGCCCGCGGCGCGGCCCAGAGGCATCCGGAGCTCGCCGCCGTGTTCCGGGAGATCGAGGAGGCGGTCCTGCGGGCGGCTTCCGCGAGCCGCTGACCGGGGCCGGCGGCTTCCGGGCGCCAGGAGGACCCGGCCGGAGGCCACCCGCGCCTGCGGGGCGACGCCTTCCGAGCTCGTTGACGATCAGCGTGCATCGCATCGGTTTCGGCGGGCAGGTGCCTCAACGGGCCGCACCGCGGGGGTGGGTCTTCGAAGGGATGTGATCTTCATGAGCGTTGACGTTCTCCCCTCACCGGGACCGCAGGGCGCCACCGCCCCGGAGGCTTCGCCGCTTCCCGAGCCGGCCGTGTCGTGGGCGGTGGGCATGCTGATGGCGACCGTCCCCGGCCCGGCTCACGTGGCGGAACGGGTGCTGTCCACCGCAGCCGCGCAAGCCCGTCTGACCGTCGCCGAGTTCGCGCGGGGGATGGCCGCCGGATCCCGCGGCACGCTCGTCGCCGCCCACATCGACGGGGCCCTGCACCGCGCGGTGCGGGCCGCCCAGCAGCCGGGCTCCGAACCGCCGAGGTCCGGCCCGTACCTGATGCCGACCCGGGCGGACGCCGCCCACGCGCTCGGCCGGTTCTACGACGCCCGCGCCCGCTTGGTCGCCGCCCCCACCGACGACGCGGCACGCCGCACGATGGAGGACGCCGTGTACACGCTGTGCGTCCTCATGGCGCAGCCTTCCGCGCACGCGGCGGAACGCGAAGCCCTCCAGTACACGCAAGGCTGAGGGCGTGGCCGACGCCGCGGGCGCGCCGGGCGAACGGCCGCCCCTGTTCCGGTACGAGGTCCGGCCGCATCCTCGGCGGGGTCCGGGTCGTTGATTTCGCGGTTCCGGCCCGCGATCGAAACGAGACCCGTGTGAGCAGCCCGATCGGCCTGTCGCAAGAGAGCGTCCACGCTCTCCGGCACCTCAAGGACAGGCGAGAGGTCAATACCGTGATCCTCCGCTCCACCGAGGTGCAGCCCCGGGCCCTGGTGCCGGCGGCGGAGGCCAACCTGACGCACGACGAGCTGATCGCCGCGCTGCCCGCGGACGAAGCGCGGCTGGTCGTCCACGAGTTGTCGTTCGCGACCCGGGAGGGCACCCGCAGGAACGAGCCGCTGCTGATCCTGTGGGTGCCGTCCGACGCCGGCGCCGAGGAGGGTTCCTACACCGCCGCGTACGCGGCCCTGAAGGAGTTCCTCGCCGACGTCCACGTCCACCTCACCGCCCGGCGCAGGGAACACCTGGAGTACGGACGTCTGGTCGCCCTGGCCGGCTGAAACCCGCCACCGCCGCGAACCCTGCGACTCCGCTTCGGCGAACAGGGTGAAGCGCCGCGACCCGGTGGACCTTTCCGGCCACGGCACTAGCAGGACCGGGAGCAGCGTGCGCGCCCGAGCACCTTCATGGCCGAATCGCGCGGGGGCCTGGGCAAACTCCGCACACCACAAGATCACCTCATCGGGGTAATCACACCGGCGTTTGCGGGACGAATGACCTTGGGCCGATAGCGTTCTCAACGGATCTGGGCCAATTCTCTGACGTTTGTTCCCCTTTGCTCCTGGCCTGGATCGCGTGCGCACCGATTCACCGCCCCTCGTGAAGGAGAACCCGCTCATGACCGTTGACAGCAGCCCGGAAGCGCAGCTGGAGCCGCCTCGGCAGTCCAGTCTGGGGACGGCGGCTGCGCGCAACCTCGCCACGACGACCAAGTCCGCCCCGCAGATGCAGGAGATCACCTCCCGCTGGCTGCTGCGGGTGCTGCCCTGGGTGGAGACGAAGGGCGGCACCTACCGGGTGAACCGCCGGCTGAGCTACACCGTCGGAGACGGGCGCGTCGAGTTCGTCCAGGACGGTGGCAGCGTCCGGGTGATCCCCCGCGAACTCGGCGAACTGGCCGTGCTGAAGGGCTTCGACGACCTGGAGGTGCTCACCACGCTCGCCGGCCGGTGCGTGCAGCGCGACTTCCGGGCCGGCGAGGTGCTCGTGGAGCGCGGTACCGCCGCGGGCCAGATCCACCTGATCGCCCACGGCCGGATCAGCCAGACCTCCGTGGGCAAGTACGGGGACCAGATCGCGGTCGCGGTGCTGGCCGACGGCGATCAGTTCGGTGAGAACGCCCTGCTGGACGCCGACGCCACCTGGGACTACACGGCCACCGCCGAGACCCCGGGCACCCTGCTCACCCTGTCCCGCGCCGATTTCGCGGCCGTGGTCGCCGCGGCGCCGAGCCTCCAGGCCCACGTCCGGGAGTTCAGCGCGCTGCCCCTCCAGCGGCAGAACAAGCACGGCGAGGCCGAGATCGCGATGTCCGCCGGGCACACCGGCGAGGCCGACCTGCCCGGCACCTTCGTGGACTACGAACTCAACCCCCGCGAGTACGAACTCTCCCTCGCGCAGACCGTCCTGCGGGTCCACACGAGGGTCGCCGACCTCTACAACGAGCCGATGAACCAGACCAAGGAGCAGCTCCGGCTCACCATCGAGGCGTTGCGCGAACGCCAGGAGCACGAGCTGATCAACAACCCTGAGTTCGGCCTGCTCCACAACGCGGACTTCAAGCAGCGGATCCAGACCCACTCCGGCCCTCCCACCCCGGACGACCTGGACGAGCTGCTCTGCCGTCGCCGCGGTTCGAAGTTCTTCCTCGCCCACCCCAGGGCGATCGCGGCGATGGGACGGGAGTTCAACGCCCGGGGCCTCTACCCGGACCACGTCGATCTCGGCGGGCAGCAGGTTCCGGCCTGGCGGGGGGTCCCCATCCTGCCCTGCAGCAAGATCCCCATCACCAAGGAGAACACCAGCTCGATCCTCGTCATGCGAACCGGTGAGGACAACCAGGGCGTCATCGGCCTGCACCAGACGGGCCTGCCGGAGGAGTACGAGCCGGGCCTGTCGGTGCGCTTCATGGGCATCGACGAACGGTCGATCATCTCCTACCTGGTCACCACCTACTTCTCCGCCGCCATCCTGGTGCCCGACGCACTCGGCGTGCTGGAGAACGTGCAGATCGGGCGCCGGCGCGACTAGGTCGCGTCCTCGCGGTCCTGCCCGCCCCGACCTGCCCGGGCCCGGGCCTTCCCGGGGCCTCCGGACCGGTCGGGCGTGCCCGGCACCGCACATCGCTCACCCACCTCACCAAGGAGCAACGGATGCCCGACCCCGGGCTTTCCCCCTTGCAGTCGGGCCTGCCCGGCGCCGCGACCCACTTCGGGGCCCACGTCCTCGCGAACGCCCGGACCCACCTCACCGCAGCCCCCGATGCCCTGACCACCCTGCCCGAGATGCCTGCCCTCCCCGGCCCGCCCGCCGTTCCCGGCAGCAGCGCGGAAGCCGCCGCACCCGTGCCCGCGGCGGGCCCCGCGCCCGTACCAGAACCCGCGAACGGCCCCGCGCCCTTCGGTGACCCGGGCGCCCTGGGTCGGATCCTGCGAGGCCCGAGCGGCCTGGGTACCGCGGGCCTGTACCTGACGAGCCGCCCGGAACCCGCATCCCCTCCGGCACCGGCGGTGCCCGCGGAACCGGCGGCCGGCCGGCCGATCCCGGGGCTCTACCACCACCCGGTGCCGGAGCCCGATCCGGCACGGGTGGAGGAGGTCAGCCGCAGGATCAAGGCCTGGGCGATGGACGAGGTCGAGCTGTATCCCGAGGAGTGGGAGGACCAGTTCGACGGCTTCTCCGTAGGCCGCTACATGGTCGCCTGCCATCCGGACGCCCCCAGCATCGAACACCTGATGCTCGCCACACGGTTGATGGTCGCCGAGAACGCGGTCGACGACTGCTACTGCGAGGACCACGGCGGCTCGCCCATCGGTCTCGGCGGACGGCTCCTGCTGGCCCACACCGCTCTCGACCCCCTCCACACGACGAAGGAGTACCAGCCGCAGTGGGCGGAGTCGCTCCACGCGGACGCCCCGCGGCGCGCCTACCGCTCCGCCATGGAGTACTTCGTCCAGCAGTCCTCGCCCTCCCAGACCGACCGGTTCCGGCACGACATGGCCCGGCTGCACCTGGGCTACCTCGCCGAGGCCGCCTGGGCCCAGACGGACTACGTCCCCGAGGTGTGGGAGTACCTGGCGATGCGCCAGTTCAACAACTTCCGCCCCTGTCCCACCATCACCGACACCGTCGGTGGCTACGAACTCCCGGCGGACCTCCACGCGCTGCCCGCGATGCAGCGGGTCATCGCGCTCGCCTCGAACGCCACCACGATCGTCAACGACCTGTACTCGTACACGAAGGAACTCGCCTCCCCCGGGCGGCACATGAACCTGCCCGTGGTGATCGCCGAACGCGAGGGCACCTCCGAGAAGGACGCGTACCTGAAGGCGGTCGAGGTCCACAACGACCTCATGCACGGCTTCGAAGCCGAAGCCGCCGCCCTGGCCGTCGCCTGCCCCGTCCCGAGCGCGCTGCGCTTCCTGCGCGGGGTGGCCGTCTGGGTCGACGGCAACCACTACTGGCACCAGACCAACACCTACCGCTACAGCCTGCCTGATTTCTGGTAACAGCTGCTGAAGATGGGACGATCCATGACCAGTACCGACCTCGGCACCACCACCAACTCCGTGTTCATCCCCTCGCCGGCCACCGCCTACCAGGGGGACATCGCCCGCTACTGGGACCACGAGGCCAGGCCCGTGAACCTGCGTCTCGGTGACGTGGACGGCCTCTACCACCACCACTACGGCATCGGTGACGTCGACCGTGCCGCCCTCGGCAGCCCTGACGACAGCGGCTACGAGCAGAGGCTGATCGCCGAACTCCACCGCCTGGAATCGGCGCAGGCCGAAGTCCTCCTGGACCACCTCGGCCCGATCGGGCGCGACGACACCCTCGTGGACGCGGGCTGCGGCCGCGGCGGTTCGATGGTCATGGCCCACCAACGTTTCGGAAGCAAGGTCGAGGGCGTCACCCTGTCGGCGAAGCAAGCGGACTTCGCCAACCAGCGTGCCCTCGACCTCGGCATCGAGGACCACGTGCGCGCCCGCGTCTGCAACATGCTCGGCACGCCCTTCGAGACCGGGCAGGCCGCGGCCTCGTGGAACAACGAGTCGAGCATGTACGTCGACCTGCACGACCTCTTCGCCGAGCACTCCCGCATCCTCGCGGTCGGCGGCCGCTACGTGACCATCACGGGCTGCTGGAACCCGCGTTACGGCCAGCCCTCGAAGTGGGTCTCCCAGATCAACGCCCACTTCGAGTGCAACATCCACTCCCGGCGGGAGTACTTGCGCGCGATGGCCGACAACCGTCTCGTACCGCAGGCCGTGATCGACCTGACCCCCGAGACCCTGCCCTACTGGGAACTGCGGGCCACTTCCTCCCTGGTGACCGGGATCGAGGAGGCGTTCATCAACTCCTACAAGGACGGCTCGTTCCAGTACGTCCTGATCGCGGCCGACCGCGTCTGACCGACTCGACCCGACCCGAACCAGCCCCGGCCCGGCCGCGTAGAAGCGGCCGGGCCGGGGCGTGTGGTGAGGCAGTGCGACCGGTTCCGGGGCCCCGCCGCCCCTGGGGGAATCCCAGCAACAGACGGACCGCACGACGGCCTCGCGAACGGCAAAAGCAAAGGCAAGGAGAGCTCTCTCCTTGCCACTCTCAAGATATAGCGCACCGGGGGGCTTGCGGCAAGACCCGGGTGGTGCCGCAAAATCATCCGCCGAAGCCACCACCTGCGGAAATGAGGGGCACGACGTGCGTGAGTTGTCGACGGACGGGGGCCGCCTCGGAGGTATCACGATGACCGAGCAGCAGTACGTACTGGACCTCCGAGAGGCCGACGGGACGTGGATCGACGCCGTCGGCGGCAAGGGCGCGCACCTGGGCGTGCTGTCGCGGATCGAAGGCATCCGGGTACCGGACGGCTTCTGCGTGACGACGGACGCCTTCCGGCGGATCATGGCGCAAGCGCCGTCGATCGGCGACCGGCTCGACCAGCTGTCGCGCCTGAACCCGGACGACCGGGAGGCGGTCCGCACGCTCAGCGCGGAGATCCGACGGACCATCGAAGGGATCGCGATCCCCGGCGATCTCGCGGAGGCGATCACCGGCGCGCTCTCCCGGCTCGGCGAGCGGACCCCCTGCGCCGTCCGGTCCAGCGCGACGGCGGAGGACCTGCCGACGGCCTCCTTCGCCGGCCAGCAGGACACCTACCTGAACGTGGTGGGGCCGGCGGCGGTCCTCCGGCACGTCAGCCGGTGCTGGGCCTCGCTCTTCACCGAGCGGGCCGTGGCCTACCGCCAGCGGAACGGCATCGACCACCGTACGGTCCACATGGCCGTGGTCGTGCAGCGGATGGTCTTCCCGGAGGCGGCAGGCGTCCTGTTCACGGCCGACCCCGTCACGGGCAACCGGAAGGTCGCCACCGTGGACGCCGGCTTCGGTCTCGGCGAGGCCCTTGTCTCCGGCCTGGTGAACCCGGACGTCTTCAAAGTCCGGCACGGTGAAGTCGTCGAGAAGACGATCGCCGCCAAACAGCGTGCCCTGCACGCCCTGCCGGCCGGCGGTACGCGCGAGGTCGCGGTCGACGCGCGGCGGCAGGAGCAGCCGGCGCTGACGGATGCGCAGGCCGTACGGCTCGTGCAGCTCGGGCGGCAGATCGAAGCGCACTTCGGCCGCCCGCAGGACGTCGAATGGTGCCTGGTCGACGACGGGTTCCACATCGTGCAGAGCCGGCCGATCACGACACTGTTCCCCGTCCCGGAGACCGGCGACGAGGAGAACCACGTCTACGTCTCCGTCGGCCACGGGCAGATGATGACCGATCCCATGAAGCCCCTCGGGTACTCCATGTGGCAGCTCACGGCCATGGTGCCGATGCACGAGGCCGGCGGGAGGCTGTTCGTCGACGTCACCCGGCGCCTGGCCTCGCCCGCGAGCCGCGCCGGCCTCCTGGACGCCTTGGGGAAGGGCGATCCGCTGATCAGGGACGCTCTGGAGACCGTCCTCGACCGCGGCGACTTCATTCCGTCGCTCCCGGACGCGGGCCCCGGCGGGCCGCCGGCCGGCGGCGGGGAGTCCGACCCGGTCGACGCCGATCCGGGCATCGTCAACGAGCTGATCGAGCGCAGCCGGGCGTCCGTCGCGGCCCTGGAGCGCGACATCCGTACGAAGACCGGACCGGAGCTGTTCGAGTTCCTGCTGGAGGCCTTCGAGGAGCACAAGCGAGTCCTCGGTGATCCGCTGAACCTCCAGGCGATCATGGCGGGGATGGAGGCCACGTGGTGGCTCAACGACAAGCTGTACGAGTGGCTGGGCGAGAAGAACGCGGCTGACACGCTCACGCTGTCCGCCCCCGGCAACGTGACGTCGGAGATGGGGCTGGCGCTGCTCGACGTCGCGGACGTGATCCGCCCGCATCCGGAGGTGGTCGCGTTCCTGCAAGGAGTCGGCGACGAGGACTTCCTCGACGAGCTGGCGAAGCTCGCGGGCGGAGCCGAAGCGCGCGACGCCATCGAGACCTACCTCGACCGGTACGGCATGCGCTGCGTCGGCGAGATCGACATCACGAGGCCGCGATGGCGCGAGCGCCCCAGCACGCTCGTGCCCGTGATCCTCGACAACGTCAGGAACATCGAGCCGGGCGCCGCCGGGCGCCGCTTCGAACAAGGGCGGCAGCGGGCACTGGAGAAGGAAGGGGACGTACTGTCCCGCCTGCGGGCCCTGCCGGAGGGGGAGCGCAAGGCCGAAGAGGCCAAGCGGATGATCGACCGGGTCAGAACCTTCATCGGGTACAGGGAGTACCCGAAGTTCGGCATCGTCAGCCGCTACTTCGTCTACAAGCGGGCCCTGTTGGCGGAGGCCGGGCGCCTCGTGGAGGCGGGCGTGCTTTCCGAGGCCGAGGACATCTTCTACCTCACGTTCCAGGAACTCCACGACGTCGTGCGTTCCAACAGGCTGGACGAGCAGCTCGTCCGCCGGCGCGAGGAGGCGTTCCGCGCGTACCACGCGCTCACCCCGCCCCGGGTCCTCACCTCGGACGGTGAGGCGGTCACCGGGGCGTACCGGCGCGACGACGTGCCGGCCGGCGCGCTGATCGGCGTACCGGTGTCCGCCGGGACCGTCGAGGGGAGGGCCCGCGTCATCCTCGACATGGCGGAGGCCGATCTCGAAGCGGGCGACATCCTGGTCACGACCTTCACCGACCCCAGCTGGTCGCCGCTGTTCGTCGGAATCGCGGGCCTGGTGACGGAGGTGGGCGGCCTGATGACCCATGGTGCGGTGATCGCCCGGGAGTACGGTTTGCCGGCCGTCGTGGGCGTGGAGGGGGCGACCCGGCTGATCCGGGACGGGCAGCGGATCCGCGTACACGGCACCGACGGGTACGTCGAGATCCTGCCGTGACCCTCACCCGGCCGCGTGGCCGGCCCCCTCCACCGCGCCGGGCTTGACCGCCCGGACGACGGCGGAGTGCATGCCGTCCGCGACCGGGTGGGTGGGGGAGATCTCGATGCCGGTGAAGCCGGCGGCTTCCAGGCCCCGGCGGTACTCGGCGAAGGAGAGGGCGCCGGCGATGCAGCCGACGTGGTCCCCGCGCTCGGCGCGCTGTTCGGGGGCGAGGCCGTCGTCGGCGACGACGTCGGTGAGGCCGATGCGGCCGCCGGGCACCAGGACGCGGAAGATCTCGGCGAAGACGGCCGGTTTGTCCGTGGACAGGTTGATCACACAGTTCGAGATGACGACGTCGACGGTGTGCGAGGGCAGCGGGACGGCCTCGATGGTGCCCTTGAGGAACTCCGCGTTGGTGACGCCGGCCTTCGCCGTGTTGCTCAGGGCCAGGGCCAGCATTTCCTCGGTCATGTCCAGGCCGTACGCCTTGCCGGTGGGTCCGACGCGGCGGGCGGAGAGCAGGACGTCGATGCCGCCGCCCGAGCCGAGGTCCAGGACGCGCTCGCCCTCGCGGAGGTCGGCGACGGCGGTGGGGTTGCCGCATCCGAGGGAGGCGGCGACGGCCTCGGCGGGCAGGGCGTCGCGGTCACCGGGCGTGTAGAGGGCCGAGCCGAAGCCGTCGCCGGCCTCGATGTCCTGCGGTCCGCAGCAGCCGGCGCCGCCCTCGGTGATCTGGAGGGCGGCCGCGGCGTAGCGGCGGCGGACGGTTTCGCGCAGGTCGGTGGGCTGCTCGTGCATGATGCTCACTCCGAGGGACAGGGCCCAACCTTGGAGGGGCTGGACCAGGCTGCATAGATGTTTCTCGATGCAAGCTTGCGCCTTGGATCGAGGAACGTCAATATAGAGGCATGTCGAAACAAGAGCTCGTGGTGCTCGGGCGGGATGCCGACGGCACCTGTTGCGGGGAACTGGCGGCCGCGCCGCTGGACGAGGAGCAGGCCACCGATCTGGCGAAGGTCTTCAAGGCCCTGGGGGATCCGGTCCGGCTGCGTTTGCTGTCGATGATCGCCTCTCGGGACGGGGGCGAGGTCTGCGTGTGCGAGCTGACCCCGGCCTTCGAACTGTCCCAGCCGACGATCTCCCACCACCTGAAGCTCCTGCGGCAGGCCGGCCTGGTCGACTGCGAACGCCGCGGCACCTGGGTCTACTACTGGGTGCTGCCCCAGGCCCTGGAACGGCTCGCAGCCGTGCTCAAAGCCCCGCAGCCGGCCCGGACGACGGGATGAGCGCCCCGCTGGCCCGCCGCGTCGCCGCGGAAGCCGTCGGAACGGCGCTCCTGGTGGCGGTCGTGGTCGGCTCCGGCATCCAGGCCTCCGAGCTCTCCCGGGACGCCGGTGTGCAACTGCTGGCCAACTGCCTGGCCACCGTGTTCGGACTGGGCGTGCTGATCGCCGTCCTCGGGCCGGTCTCCGGAGCGCACTTCAACCCCGCCGTCACCCTCGCGTCCTGGGCCGCCGGCCGCCGATCGGGTCAGGGCACGACGCTGCGGGAGGCCTCGTTGTACGTGCCCGCCCAGATCGCCGGCGCGATGGCCGGTGCGATGCTGGCGAACGCCGTGTTCGGCCACCCGCTGGTGACCTTCTCCACCCACGACCGCTCCGCCGTCCACCTGTGGCTGGGCGAAGTGGTCGCCACAGCCGGGCTCCTCCTGGTGGCCGTCGGACTGACCCGCGCCGGCCGGGCGAACCTCGCACCGGGCGTGGTGGCCGCGTTCATCGGCGCCGCCTACTGGTTCACCTCGTCCACCTCGTTCGCCAACCCGGCCGTCACCGTCGGCCGGGCCCTCACCGACTCCTTCGCGGGCATCGCCCCCGCCTCCGTACCGGCGTTCATCGCCGCCCAGGCCGTCGGGGCCGCCCTCGGAGTCGGCCTGGCCGCCCTGATCTTCGGCCGGCCTTCCCCCGTACCTCCCCGGCCCGCGGTCCCCCTCACCGTCGTCGCCGCCCCCTGAAAGCCAGGAGAACCCGCCCGTGAGCCCCTCACGCCCCACCGTGCTGTTCGTGTGCGTCCACAACGCCGGCCGCTCCCAGATGGCCGCAGCCTTCCTCAGCCACCTCGCCCAGGGCCGCGTCGAGGTCCGCTCCGCCGGCTCGGCACCGGCGGACGCGGTCAACCCGGCCGTGGTCGAGGCGATGAACGAGGTCGGCATCGACATCTCCGCCCAGATCCCCAAGGTCCTCACCACCGAGGCGGTACGGGCCTCGGACGTGGTGATCACCATGGGCTGCGGTGACGCCTGCCCCTGCTTCCCCGGAAAGCGCTACCTCGACTGGCAGCTCGACGACCCCGCCGGACAGGGCGTCGAAGCCGTCCGCCCCATCCGCGACGAGATCGAAGTCCGGATCCTCGGCCTGATCGGCGAACTCCTCCCCGGCTCCTGATCCCCCGGGGGAGCGCCCGCGCGGATCAGGGGCCGCAGGCCGAGGGCCCGGGTGCTCAGCCGGCGGCTGTGCCGAACCACTTGGCCAGGTGGCCGAGCAGCTCCCGCTGGTCCTCGCCGGCCCACGCCACGTGGCCGTCCGGCCGCAACAGCACCGCGGGGACATCCAGTTCCTCGCTGACGTCGACCACGTGGTCGACCCGGTCCGCCCAGCCCTCCACCGAGAGCCGGCCGGTCTGGTCCAGGAGCAGGCCGCGCCCGCCGCGCGTCAACTCGTAGAGACGGCCCTGCTTCAGGCGCAGGTCCCGCATCCGCCGGCCGAGCAGTTCGTCACCCTCGCCCAGGTCGTAGCGGACCCCGACCGCCGTGATCATCTCGGTCACGTACCGGTTCACCTCCTCGAAGTCCAACAGCTTCGAGAACAGTTCCCGCAGTGCCTTCGCACCCGCACCGGACTCCAGCAGCACGCCCTGCGCCAGGGTGCTGGTCAGCACGCGGGCGCCCTCCGGGTGCCGTTCGGCGTGGTAGCTGTCCAGCAGTCCCTCCGGCGCCCAGCCGGCCACCTCCGCCGCCAGTTTCCAGCCGAGGTTGAACGCGTCCTGGATGCCGAGGTTGAGCCCCTGCCCGGCGGTCGGCGGATGGATGTGCGCCGCGTCGCCGGCCAGCAGCACGCGGCCGACCCGGTAGCGCTCGGCCTGCCGGCTGGCGTCGCCGACCCGGGAGATCCAGCGCGGCGAATGCGCGCCGAAGTCGGTCCCGGCGAATGCCCGCAGCCGCTCCTTGAACTCTTCGAAGGTCGGCGCGGCCGTACGGTCCTCGGCCAGCCCCTCGGCGGGCACGATGATGCGGAACACCCCGTCCCCCATGGGAACGGCGCCGAACCGGACGTGGGTCTCGCGGATCTCGGCGACCACGGCCGCCAGCTCCGCCGGTTCCGCGGTCACCTCGACGTCGCCCAGCAGCGTCTCGACCTTGGCGGGCTCGCCGGGGAATCCGACGCCGAGCAGCTTGCGCACCGTGCTGCGGCCGCCGTCGCAGCCGACGAGGTAGCGCGAACGCAGCCGCGTCCCGTCCGTCAGCTCGACGGTGACCCCGTCCCCGTCCTGACTCAGCCCGGCCACTTCACAGCCGCGCCGGATCTCGGCACCGAGTTCGACGGCACGCTCGTGCAGCAGCCGCTCGGTGACCGTCTGCTGGATGGCGAGGCCGTACGGATGCGCGGTGTCCACCCCGTCCGGCCACGGCTTGATGATCGCCGCGAAGAAACCGCCGGCCTGGAACTGCTCCCCGGCCGCGAGGAACCGGTCCAGCAGGCCGCGCTGGTCCAACGCCTCGACGCTGCGCACGTGCAGGCCGCGCGCACGGGACTGGCCCGCGGGCTCGGCCAGCTTCTCCAGCACGACCACGTGCACACCGTGCAGCCGCAGTTCGGCGGCCAGCATCAACCCGGTCGGTCCACCGCCGGCAATGATCACATCGGTCATCAAGAATTCCCCGTTTCCGCAGGTCCTGGCTTTGCCCGCTGATCTTGCAGCATGGCGGGGCCCTTGCCGCAAGCCCCCCGGCGCACGGTATCTTGATCTTGAAGCCGAGGTCGTCGGCGGGGCCTCGCGCCCCAGGTCCAGCCGCCCGCGCCTCACCCCACGAGATCCGGCGCCCGCAGCACGGCGGACGGGACGCCCCACGCGTCGACGAGGTCGACCGCGAGGGGACGGACCTTGCGGCAGAGGTCGTTCACCTGGCGGCTGATCGCCTTGGAACGCTGGACGGTCAGCCGCCCGTGCTCCATGAACCAGGCCCGGTCCGCCTCGATCGCCGACAGGGCGAACAGGTCGCAGAGGAGGGCGAGCGCCGCCTTCTCGCCCCCTTCGGGCAGCCCGCGCACCTTGTCGACGAAGGCCTCCGTCACCAGCCGCTCGACATGTGCGCGCGCGAGCGCGATGACGTGGTCCTGCACCTCCGAGAAGACGGCGCCGGCCTCGCGCTTCCGGTCGATCCCGCCCTTGATCCGCCGGGCCAGTCCGGCGAGCATGTGCTCCTCCCGGAAGCGGACCATGGCGAGCTGGTACTCCGGATCGAGCAGGCCGGCCTCCCGGTCCCACTCGTCGCCGCCGGGCAGCAGGTCACGTACCCGTTCGAGCAGTTTGTGGGCCGACGTCCGCTCGATGACCGTCTCGACGGCGAGGCCGGTGACGTAGCGGACCACGCCGAGCTGGTCGAGGTCCTCGAACTCGCTGGCGAGATCGGTGAGCAGCCCCTTGGCCACGAGCTGCAGCAGGACGTGGTTGTCACCCTCGAAGGTGGTGAAGACGTCGCTGTCGGCCTTGAGGGCGGCGAACCGGTTGACGGCGAGATAGCCGGCGCCGCCGCACGCCTCCCGGCACTCCTGGACGACCCCGGTCGCGTGCCAGGTGCCGAGCGCCTTGAGGCCCGCAGCCCGTGATTCGAGCCGCCGCCGCGCCGTCGCGTCGTCCTCGATGCCGGAGAAGACCTCGTGCAGCTGCGTGCGCACGACGTCCTGCGCGAAGTGCAGGGCGTACGTCCGGGCGATGAGCGGCAGCAGGCGCCGCTGGTGCAGGCCGTAGTCGAGGAGCACCTGCTCCCCGCTGTCCGGGGCCGCCTCGAACTGGCGGCGCCGCACCGCGTACCTGGTGGCGATCGTCAGGGCGACCTTGGCGACGTTGATCCCGGCGCCGGCGACGCTGACCCGGCCCTGCACCAGGGTGCCGAGCATGGTGAAGAACCGCCGGTTGGGGTCGTCGATCGCACTCTCGTAGACGCCCTCGGGGGTCACGTCGGCGAACCTGTTGAGCAGGGCCTCGCGCGGCACCCGCACGCCGTCGAACCAGATGCGCCCGTTGTCCACCCCGTTGAGCCCCATCTTGCGGCCGTCGTCCTCGATCCTGACGCCGGGCGCCGTCTCACCGCCCACCCGCAGGGGGACGACGAAGGCGTGCACGCCCCGCGACCGGCCGTCCACCTCCAGCTGGGCGAAGACGACGGCCAGTTCGGCATGCCGGGCCGCATTGCCGATGTAGTCCTTGCGCGCGCGGTCGTCGGGGGTGGTGATGACGAACTCCCGGCTCGCCGTGTCGTACTCCGCTACGGTGCCGAGCGCCTGGACGTTGGAGCCGTGCCCGGTCTCGGTCATCGCGAAGCAGCCCATGAGCTCCCCCGTGATCAGGTCCGGGAGGTAGGCGTCGTGGTGGCGCCCGGTGCCCAGGTGCAGGATCGCACCGCCGAACAGCCCGAACTGCACGCCGGCCTTCACCAGGACCGACAGGTCGCCGAAGGCCAGCGTCTCGAACGCGGCGATCGAGGCCCCGACGTCGCCGCCCCCGCCGTACTCGGCGGGAAAGCCCATGCCGGTCTGGCCCGTCGCAGCCATCTCGACGACGATCTCCCGCACCCGCTCGCGGAACGCGTCGATGCCGAGCTCTTCGGCCTCTTCCAGGACGGAGGCGTACATCGTCAGGTTGGTCCGGACGAGGTCGCGGATGCCGGCGTACCCGCCGTCGAGCACCTCGGTCAGCGAAGCGACGTCGATCTCGGGCCGCACGTGACCGGACGCGGGGGCGGAAGCGTTTTCGGGAGCCATGCCGCTCCGCTACCCCACCGCGGGACGATCAACCGGGAGCCGCCCGGCAGGGAGGCACGCGGTGCACACCGGTGCGCCGGTCCGGGCCCGGTCAGGGCCGGACCGGCGCACCGGGGCGTCCGCGGCAGGCGGGTCAGACGTGCTCCGGGACCGGGGTGCGGAGCATCGTCGCGCAGCGGTGGAGTTCCGCCGCGAGGGTGTGGCAGCGCCGCAGCAGAGCCCCGTCGGGCAGGGGGGCCGTGCCGGACGGGCCGGGGGCGAAGTCGGCCGGACAGGCCGCGATCTGCGTGGGAGCCACCCAGCCCCCGAGCGCCTTGGCCACCGTACGCAGGTGCTCGCACACCACGCCGCCGGTGCGCGGGCCGGAGCCGTGGGCGACGAGCCCCACCGCCGTGTCGGCCAGCCAGTCGCCCGGTACCTCGTCCAGCGCGAGCTTGAGCAGGCCCGAGTAGCTGGCGTGGTGCACGGGACTGGCCAGGACGACGGCGTCGTGGTTCCGCGGCAGGGCCCGAAGACGGGGGCCCGCGGGGTCCCCCAGCTCGATCGTCGTCACGGTGGCGCCCCGGGCGAGCAGGGCATCGCCCACCAGCGCGGCCAGTGCGGTGGTGCCGGAACCCGCCCGGGGGCTCCCGCTGATCAGGAGGGCGTGCACGGTCGGTTGTCCTTTCCTCGGGCGGGTGGCGGCAGGCGCGGGGGGTGTCGGCGGGGCCGGGCCCCGGTCCTCACGCGGCGTCGATCAGCGTCCACGGCACCGTACGGCCGAGGGCCTGGCGGGGCTTGCTGCGCGCCCAGTGCAGCACCGACGCCGCCATCACCCCACCCGGGTCGGTGACCTTGTGCGTGGGCTCGAAGGGCTCGCTCATGCTGGTGTAGCTCTGGAACATCGCCAGCAGCTTCACGGCCTCCTGCTGGACGGGGGAGAGCCACTGCCCGGCCAGCGGCAGGAAGAACCGGTTCCAGCTGTCGGTGGACACGGTCGGCGGCTGCGCGATCGGGTCGACTCCGTGCTCGGCCCGGAACGCGTTGAGGGTGTCACAGGTGATGCGGACCAGGTCGGACAGGCGCATGCTGTCCTGCCCCGCCGAGATCACCTCGGTGCGCGGCGACCCGGGCGGGGTGCCGAGGGCGGCGCCCGCGATCACCTCGGCGACCTCGTCGACGGGGCTGATCTCGGCGTATCCGTCCGGGTCCCCGACGACCACCGCCGCCAGGCCGGAGACCAGTGCCGGGAAGAGGCTGTAGGGGCCGGAGAAGCGGCCGATGCGGCCGTCGCCGCGGCGGCCCAGTACCAGGGGCGGGCGGACGATCGTCGCCGGTCCGCGGTGTTCGGTGGCCACGATCTCCTCACAGGCGGCCTTCGACCACTCGTAGCCGTTGCGGTAGCCCTCGAACTCCTCGCCCCTGAGGTCCTCGGGGGCGCGTACTCCGCCCACGTAGGCGGTGGAGACGTGGACGACGTGGGTGTCCGGGCCGGCGAGCGAGAGCACCGCCCGCAGGGTCCGTATGTTGGCGTCCGTGGCCTCCTGACGGGTCATGGTCCACCGGGTGGACGCCGCGGTGTGCACGATGACGTCCCAGGGACGTCCGGTGAGGGGGGCCGGGGCGGGTTCGGCGCCGATGTCCCAGGGCACGGGCCCGGCATCACCGCCGGCCGCGCGCCGCGCGGTACGGACGAGGGCGGGAGCGGCAGGGCCGTCGGCCCCGGACGCCCCGATGGCTTCGGCGGCGAGCCGCTCGGCCACTTCGGTGCCTACGACGCCGGAAGCGCCGGTGACGAGGATGCGCATGGCAAGGCTCCTGGGGTTCAGGTGGCGGGTTGCAGGACCAGGCAGACGTTCTGTCCGCCGAAGCCGAAGGAGTTGGAGAGCACCGGGGCACTGTCGACGCGGCGCGGGGCTCCGGCGACCACGTCGATCCGGTCGGCCTCCGAGGCGGTGGTGAGGTTGGCGACGGGCGGTACGATCCGCCGCTCGGCACAGACCAGGGCGATCGCGGCCTCCAGCGCGCCGGAGCCTCCGATGAGGTGCCCGGTGACACCCTTGACGGCGGTCACCGGCGGGGCCTGCCCGTTGAAGCACCGGTGGATGGCGGCGGCCTCGGCCCGGTCGTTGGCCTGCGTCGACGTCCCGTGCGCGCTGATCTGGCCGATGTCGGACGGCAGCAGCCCGGCGTCCGCGATGGCCTGCGCCATGCACGCCGCAGCGACGGCCCCGTCGGCGTGGGGGGCCACGATGTGGTGGGCGTCGGCGTTGGTGGCGTACCCGGCGATCTCGCCGAGGATGGTCGCCCCGCGGAGCAGCGCCGACTCGCGCCGCTCCAGTACGAGTACGGCCGCGCCCTCGCCCATGACGAACCCGTCGCGCTCGGCGTCGAAGGGGCGGCTCGCCTTCCCGGGATCGCCGTTGCGGGTGGACAGCGCCTGCATCCGCGAGAACCCGCTCAGCATGAAGGTGGTCACCGCGGAGTCGAACCCGCCGGCGACGGCCACGTCGAGCTCGCCGTACTGGATGCGCCGGGCGGCTTCCCCGATGGCCGTGGCGCCGCTGGCGCAGGCCGTGGCGTAGGTGACGCAGGAACCCTGGAAGCCGAAGCGCATCGCCACCCGGGCGGCCGCGGAGTTGGCCATGGTCCGGGGGACGGAGTGCACCGGCATGGCCGTGGGGTTCGCGTCGTTGTCCCGTACGAGCCCCTCCATGGTGGGGAGACCGCCGATGCCGGTACCGAGGTGGACGCCCACGCGGGAGGGCGGGAGCTCGGGCAGGCCGGCCTGCCGTACCGCGTCGGCCGCCGCGCACAGGGCCAGTTCGGTCGGCCGGTCGATCTGACGGCGCTCGCGGCGGGTGATGTAGGAGTCGACGTCGAACTCCGGCACCCGGCAGGCGATGTGGACGGGGGAGCCCGCGTCGATCAGGTCCGTGTACACCGCGGCGGCGGGGCGCGCCGCGAGGACGGTCTCCATGACCTCGTCGAGGGTGAGGCCGGCCGGGGACTTCACGCCGATCCCGGTGACGACCACGCGCGGGCGTTCGGCGGGGCGGACCGCGGCGGGCGCGGTGTGCTGCCGGGTCATGAACGGGCCGCCTGGCGCTCCGTGAGGAGGGCGACGGCATGGCCGACGGTTTCGGCCCGCATCAGGTCCTCGGCCGCGATGCGTACGTTGAGGGCGCGTTCGAGCTGGGCGCCGATCGACATCATCTCCAGGCTGTCGATGCCGTATTCGGCCCGCAGGTCCGTGCTCTCCTCGATGACGTCGGGGGTGGTCCCGAGGACATCGGCGATGGTCTCGCGGACGACGTCGAAGAGGTCGGCGGGAGACAGGGTGGTGGGTTCGGTGGGGTTCACCTGGTTCCTCCGGTGTGCTGGTGACGGGGTGGGGTGGTGGTCGCGAGCGGGGCTGGGGCCGGCCGGCGGCGGGTGTCAGCCGGGGAGGCCGGCCGGGGCCGCCGCGCCCAGCGCCGCATCGAGGATGGCCAGTGCCTCGTCGAGCTCCGCCTCGGTGGTGACCAGCGGGGGCAGCAGCCGGACGGTGGTCGGGCGTCCCAGGCAGGGCGAGACGAGCAGGCCGTTGTTGGCCAGGGAGACCACGGCCTCGCCGGCCGCCGCCGGGGTGGTGAACTCGATGCCCCACAGCAGGCCCCGGCCGTGATGGCCGGCCATCACCCGGGGGTGGCGTTCTTCGAGGGCGCGCAGGCCGTCGGCGAGCAGGGCCGACAGCTTCGCTCCGTGCTCCGCGAGTTCCTCGACGGCTTCCAGGGCCGCGGGGAGCGCGGCGCAGCTCAGCGGGTGGCCGCCGAAGGTCGCCGAGTGCAGGAACGGGTCCTGCGCCAGCGGGGCGTACAGCTCCTCGCTGCACACCACGGCCGAGAGCGGCACCACGCCCCCGCCGAGCGGCTTGCCGACGAGTACGGCGTCCACGGGCAGGCCGTCCGCCAGGGCGACCGAAGGCTCCCCGCAGCGGCGCAGCCCGCACTGGATCTCGTCCGCGATGGCGAAGGCGCCGTGGGCGTGCGCGTCCTCGCACCACTGGCGCAGGACATCGGTGCGCAGCGGCACGGCGCCGTTCTCGCCCTGTACGGGTTCGAAGACCACGGCGGCGACCGGGGCGGCCTCCAGCTGCGCGCGGACGGCGTACGGGTCCTCGGGGTCGATGTGGACCACGTCGACGACGGCGCCCCGCAGGCCGGCCCGGAACAGCGGGCTGTGCGTCAGGGCGAGGGCTCCCAGCGTCTTGCCGTGGTAGCCGCCGGTGACCGCCAGCACCCGGTCCCGGCCCGTGGCGAGCCGGGCCAGCTTCACGGACACCTCGACGGCGTCGGCCCCGTTCAGGCCGAAGTAGACCTTGGGGAGCCGGCCGCCCAGGTAGTCGGAGAGCAGGGCGGCGGACCGGGCGGCCACCGGGTTGGCCAGGCTGCGCGTCGACGTCGGCATCACCTCCAGCTGCCTGGCCACCGCCGCGACCACGCCGGGGTGACGGTGGCCGAGGAGGGCGACCGCGTAGGAGCCGAAGTCGAGTGCGGAGCGGCCGTCGGAGAGGGTGACGCGGGAGCCCAGCGCACTGGCCTCCACGGCCCCCTGGCCGGCGAACTTCCCGGTCAGGGCGAGCTTGGGGGACTGGTGGCGGCGGAGTTGGTCGAAGACCTCGCCGGCGGTGGGCGGGGCGGTCGTGGACGTGTCGGCCACGGGGGACCTCCTGGAGGGGGTGGGATGGTGGACGCGGGAGGCGCGGACCGCCTCGTCGGGTCGCGTCAGCGGGCGGCGTCGGCGGTGAGCCGTCGCTCCAGCGCGTGCAGCATCTGCTCGGCGTTCTCGCGCAGGGCGGTGGCGGCGACGGGGTTGAGCATGTCGGCGAGCAGCGGGATCCCTATCTCGAACTCGACGGTCAGGGAGACGTGGCTGCCGCCGTCGTCGGAGGGCCGCACGGCCCAGTGACCCACGAAGTGCGCCAGGTCGCCGCTGACCTGGTGGAAGTCGAAGCGCCGGGCGACGTGGTCGAGGCGCTCGGCCTCCACCCACTCCAGGACCGAGCCCTTGAGGTGGACGGACCAGGCCGTCGTGCGCTCGTCCTCGCCGGAGCGGTCGACGATCGTGACGGACTGGACGCTGTCCATGCAGGAGGCGTAGCTCTCGACGTCGATGACGGCGTGCCAGCTGTCCTCGGGGCGGGCGGCGATGGGGATCTCGACCTGGACGAGGGGCATGGTGGTTCTCCTTCGAATGCGGAATGCGGAATGCGGAATGCGGAATGCGAATGCGAATGCGGACGAGGAGCCCGTACGGGCTCGTCGGTGATGTTCGGGAAGATCCCGGGAACCCGGCAGAGCCGGAGCCGGAGCCGGAGCCGGGACGGGCTCCGGGCGGGCGCGTGGCCCGTCAGGACTTGGGCGCCAGGGCCTGCTCGCGGGCGGCCTCCAGGGCCGGCGGCAGCAGGAGGCGCAGGACCGTACGGGGCAGCCGTCCGGTGTGGGTGAGCGCGTACGACTGCTCGACCAGCTCGCAGCCGAACTCGCGCTTGGGCTCGTACGCGGTCTGCGCGAAGCGGATGTGGCGGCAGCCCCGGCCGATGGCCAGCTCGATCGCCGCGTAGTGGAGGTTGTGGTAGAGCCGCGCCCGGTGGGCCAGCCCGTAGTCCAGGCCGATCCGGGCACCGACCGCACCGGTGCCGCGGAACAGGCAGTGCAGGTAGCCCACGAGGCGGTCGCCCTCGAAGCAGGCGACCAGCCGCTGATCGGTGACCTCCCGCTCGCCGTCGCCGGTGTCGGCGCCGTCGGCCAGGGCCCGTACGAAGTCCTCGTCGAGCACGTCGAGGGTCTGGTCGGCACGGTCCATGACCTGCCGGTACAGCCCCATCATCTCGGGGACGAGGTGCCCGAACCCGTCGAGGACCTCCATCCGCAGGTCCTCCTGCTGCCGGAACTTCCGTATCTTGTTCCGGGCGTTGCGCCGCGGCTTGGCCGGAAGCGACGCCAGGAAGCTCTCGAAGTCCGCGTGTCCCAGGTTCAGTTGGGTGTCCGGCAGGGAGGCGACGGTGAAGAAGCCGGCAGCCTCCAGGGCCGGTCGCAGCACGTCGAGGTCATGCGGGGCGAAGTCCTTGAAGACGACGGTGCCCAGGCGGTGGTCGCGGGCGAAGTCCATGACCTCCCGCACCAGCAGCCGGGCCGCCGGCGCCGGGAGCGGGCTTCGGCCCATCACGTGGCCCTGCCCGAGGAAGTTGCCGCAGAACAGCATCGGCACCCGCAGGAGCCGTGGGAAGGCCCGAGTCACCGGTGCCATCAGGCGGCGTTCGCGCGGCCCCACGACCCGGTCGAGCCGCAGGCCGCGTACGGCGCTGAGCGGCAGGACCGCGACCGGCAGGCCGTCCCGGCGCACGAGCAGGTAGGCGTACGCGTCCGGGCCGATCTCGGCGCGCTGCATGGCGGCGAACACGTCCCGGCCCCACATCGGGTCGTCGGCCGGGGCCAGTTCGTCCCACACCTGCCGGGGCACGTCCTCGGCGCGGTCCAGCCGCTCCACCGTGTAGGCCGCTTCCCGCCCGGGCGGTACGGCCGCCTCGACCGCCCCGCCCCGGCCGGCCGGGGCGGCCCCGCCGTCAGCCGACACGGAGCGGCCCGCCGTCGAGCGCCGCGCACAGCGGCTCGGCCATCCGGGCCCGGGCCGGCGGGTGGAAGTTCAGGCCCGCGGCCGCCGAGGCCAGGTAGGTGCCCTCGTCGGAGCCGATGAACGACATGCCGCCCAGGGCCTCCAGGGCCGCCGCCGTGGTCCGGGCGATGGCGTCCTGGGCCGCGTACCGCGCGGTGAGCGCGGCGACCAGCAGGGGTTCGCCCCACTCCGGGGATTCCCCCATGGTCCGGGCGACGGCCTCGACGGCGAGCATCGCCGCGTCGACCTCGGTCACCAGCGCCGCCCGCACCGCGGCGGGGGCGCGCCCGTGCAGGGTGACGCGCTCCACCAGGGCGCTCGCCGTGCCCAGGTAGCCGGCGGTCATCAGCAGTTCGAACCAGAGGAAGCCCGCCACGTTCAGGGAATCCAGCACGGAATCGGCGGTGACCTCGGTCAGTACGACCATCTGCGGGTCGAGGGCGACGTCCTCCAGGACGACCTCGTCGCTCTCCGCGCCGGCCAGCACCGTGCTCTGCCAGAAGGGACGGACCGAGACGCCCGGCGTGTCGGCGGGGACGATGGCGACCGCGAGCCGTTCGGTGCCGTCCTCGTCCGCCATCACCACCGAAGCCGTCAGCAGGTCCATCGAACGGGCCAGGCTGCAGGGCTTCTTGCTGCCGTTCAGCACCACCTCGCCGCCACGGCGCTCGGCCCGGATGCCGGGCCGCAGGATGGACTGGCCGGTCCGGCCCTCCGAGAAACCGGACGCCAGCAGCATGCGCTTGCCGACGATGGCCTCCAGGAGCATCCACTCGAAACCGGCGCCGTTCTTCGCGGCCTCCACCAGGCTCGCCACGGAGAAGTGGTGCATCGTCGTGGCGACGGCGAGCGACGGGCAGCGGGCGCCGACCGCGCGCTGCAGGCGCACGGCCTGGAGGGGGTCCGCGCCGATCCCGGTGTTCTGCCGGGGTACCAGCAGGGCCGCGCCGCCCGCCTCGCGGAACGCGGCGATGGCCGGGCTGCCCGGCCGCTCCAGCTCGGCCAGCGGATGACGGGCCAGCTCGGCGTCGAGGCCGGGGAGCAGCGTTTCGAGCACCGCCCGTTCGGTGTCCAGAAAGGCCATGGGTCAGTCCTTCGTCGTCGTGGCGCCGGCCGTGGCCCGCGTACGGGTCGTTCCGGCTGCGGCGGTGGTGGTCAGGGGCAGGTCCTCGTACATGCGGAGGCTGAAGGACTCGCGCCGTACCGGCGTCCCCGCCAGGGCGAGGCCGGGGAAGCGGGCGAAGAGCCGGCGGACGGCGATGGAACCCTCCAGCCGGGCCAGGGCCGCACCGAGGCAGTAGTGCGGGCCGGCGCTGAAGCTCATGACCCTGCTCCCGGACCGCCGTACGTCGAACCGGTGCGGGTCGGGGAACTGGGCCGGATCCCGGTTGGCGGCGGCGAGCACCGTGGTGACGTTGGCCCCTGCGGGCACGGTGACCCCGCGGATCTCGGTCGCCACGGAGGCGATCCGCTCGGTCATCTGGACGGGCGTGTCCCAGCGCAGCGCCTCGTCCACGGCCTGGGCCGCGAGTTCCGGATCGGCGTCCAGGGCGGCCCGCTGACCGGGATGGGTCAGCAGGGCGTGGGTGACGATGCCCAGCATGGCGGCGGTCGTCTCGAACCCGGCGACGAAGGTGAGGATCAGGGTGTCGACCACCTCCTTCCTGGTGAGCCGCTCCTGTCCCTCACCGGTCTCCAGCAGCACGGTGGCGAGGTCCTCGCGGGGCTCGGCCGCCCGGCGCTGCAGCAAGTCCTCGAAGTACACGCGCAGTTCGGTCACCGCCGCATCGGCGCGAGCCCAGTCCTCCTCGGTGCGGACCGGCTCCAGCAGCCGGCTGGCGTCACCGCCCAGGCGCTGGAAGCGGAGCCGGTCCTCGGCCGGGACGCCGATCAGCTCGCCGACGACCGCCACGGGCAGCGGATAGCCCACCAGTTCCTGGAAGTTGGCCGCACCGCCGTCCGCCGTGGCTTCGGCGAAGGCGTCGAGCAGGGAGTCGGTGAGCTCCTCGACGGCGCCGCTGAGGGCGGCGACCCGGCGCGGGGTGAACCCCGCACCGATCAGCCGGCGCAGCCGGGTGTGGTCGGGCTGGTTCGCACGGAGCATCGAGGCGTAGAAGAAGTCGGCGGCGGGGTGCTCGCGCCAGTCCGGCAGGTTGTCCTCGCACCAGCTCAGATCGGGCGTACGGAACGAGGAATCGGTCAGGACCGCCTGGCAGTCCGCGTACGTCGTCAGGAAGTAGGTGTCGAGGTCCTTGTCGTAGTAGACCGGAAAGTTCTCGCGGAGCGTTTCCAGCGCGAGGAACGGGTTTTCCCGGCCTTCCGGTGTGAAAAGGGAGAAGAGCAGGGCCTGGGGGTCCAAAGGGGGGTCCTCAGCAGATCGGCGTGCGGCCCCGGGATGCCGCGGAGTGCCCGGGCCGCCCCCCGGCAGGGACGTCCGGAGGGGGAGAGGACATCCGTGCGGGGGGCGGTGACAAGAGCCTGTCACCGCCCTGCTCGCGCGGCCTCAACAGCGCATCAACGGAACGTCAACCGGACCGCGCACCCCCCGTGGCGGGGAAGGCCCGGGCCGCCCCGGAGGGGAGGGCCGGGCCGCCGCGTCATCCGCCGCCGAGCCTGGCCTCGACATCCGCCGCGTCCGGCATGCGCAGTTCACGGAAGAGCTGCAACGCCTGGCGGTGGTAGTACCCCGCCTGGCCCGGCCGGCCCAGGGCGCCGACCGCGTCACCGAGTTGCACGAGCGCCCGCCCGAGCAGGTACGTGTCCCCGTGCAGGGTGGCGACGTCCCGGGCCTCCGTGGCGTGGGCCACGGCTTCCTCGTGGCGGCCCAGCAGGTTCAGCGCCTCGGCGATCCCGCCCAGCACCAGCGCCTCCCGGAACGCCGAGCCCGTCGTCCGCCACAGCCGCAGACTGGTGCGCATGCAGGCCAGGGCCTCCTGCCGCTGCCCCGTGTACAGCAGGACCTGCCCGAGGGCGCGCAGCGCGTTCGCCTCACCGGGCCCGTCCCCGCAGGACCGCGCCAGCTCGACGGCGGTACGGGCCGACCGTACGGCTTCCCCCGCGTTCCCCGTCGCCAGCTGCGCCAGGCACAGGAAGCCGAGGGTGACGGACTCGCAGGCGGGGCTGCGCGGCTCCAGGCTGAGCGGCAGCGCCTCCGTGAGGTGGCGCACCGCGGTGGGGAAGTCCCGCCCGGCCAGGGCGCACCCGCCGAGGGCGTTCAGCGCGTGCGCGAGCAGCGGCCACCGCTCCTCGCGGCGGAAGACGTCGGCCGCCTCCCGCAGGTGGGGCAGCGCACGGCCCATGTCGAACCGGATCGCGAAGGAACCGCCCAGCATGAAGTGCGCGATGCCGCCGGCGACCGCGTCGGCCGCCCCGCGCGCCGCCGCCAGGACGGCCCGGGCGGCACGCTCCAGGTTCCGCGTACCGGTGCTGTCGCGCCCCAGCGGATCGGTGGCCAGCAGCAGGCGCGCGCAGACGGCGGCCGGGACCTCGGCGAAACCGGCGGCCTGTTCGACGAGCGCCAGCAGGTGCTGCCGTTCGTCGAACAGCCAGGTGGTGGCCTCCGCCGGGCCGGTGAAGGCGCGGGCGGGGTGCGCGCCGGAGCCGGGCCGTCCCGCCGGATCCCGCACCTCCGCGGCCGGTATCTCGTCGGCGGGGAAGGGGTCCCCCACGGTCGAGGCCCAGTAGGCGTCCCGGGCGACGTCGGTGTAGGTGCTCAGCAGCCGCAGCATCGCGCCCCCGCGTTCCGCCGCGGGCAGCTCCTCGGCCCCGGACGTCCGGGCGAACAGCCGCAGCAGGTCGTGGTAGCGGTAGCGGCCCGGCGCCGGCGACTGGAGCAGGCTGGCGTCGACGAGGTCCTCGCACAGCACTTCCGCCTCCTCCCGGGTCCGGTCCAGCAGGGCGGCGGAGCTCAGCCCGCCCAGCTCCGGGACGTCGGGCAGGGCCAGCAGCCGGAACGCCCGCAGCTGTTCCGGACCCAGGCGCGCCGTTCCCAGCCGGAAGGTGGCGTCCACCGCGCCGCCGTCCCCGCTGAGCTCCGTCACCCGCCGCCGCTCGTCCGCGAGCCGCTCGGCCGTCTCCGCGACCGACAGGGCCGGTGAGGCGGCCATCCGGGCGGCGACGACCCGCAGGGCGAGCGGGAGCCGTCCACAGTCGGCCACCAGCGCCCGGGCCGCCTCCTCCTCCCGTCGCACGCGCTCCTCCCCGACGAGCCGGACCAGCAGGTCCAGCGCCACGCCGTCCGTCAGTTCCTCCAGGTGCACCAGCGCCGCTCCGGCCAGGCTGCCGAGGCCGGTGAGCCAGTTCCTGCTGGTCACGAGGAGGCCGCAGCCCGGTGAGGTCGGCATCAGATCGCGCACCTGGCGCAGGTCGTGGGCGTTGTCGAGGACGAGGAGCACGCGCCGCCCGGCGAGGAGCGAGCGGTGGAGCGCGACCCGCTCGGCGGTCTCGGCCGGAAGCTGCGCCGGTGTCACCCCGAGGGCCCGCAGCAGGTCACCCAGGACCTGGTGGGGATCGGCCGGCCGGGCGTCCATCCCGCAGAGGTCGACGAAGAACACCCCGTCGGGGAAGCTCGCGGCCGCCTCGTGCGCGACCCGCACCGCCACCGCCGTCTTGCCGACCCCGCCCATCCCGCTGACCGCGCCGACGGCCGCCACCGAGCCGCTCTCCAGGACCTGCCGCAGACGTACGACCTCCGCGTCGCGGCCGACGAGGTCCGCCGGGTCGGGCGGGAGGCTCAGCATCGGCGACATCAGGGCCGTGGGGGCGGGTGCGGGGGCGGGCGGGGCGGCCGCCGCCGGCGCGGCCGTGCCGGCTGCCGCGGAACGGAGCGGCCCCGAAGTCCGTGCCGGGGCGCCGCCCGGGGGAGGGGACTGCGGGCTCCCGGGGCCGTTCGCCGCCGCGGGCCCGTCCGCCTCGGGAGCGCCGGGACCGGCCAGGATGCGCAGCCGGATCCGGTCGAGGCCCGTACCGGACCCCGGCCCGTCCGCGCCGCGCAGGGCTTCCCGGGCCCGGGCGTACACGTCCAGGGCCTCGGTCTGACGGCCCGTCTCGTACAGCGCCGTCATCAGGAGTTCCTGGAGCCGCACGCGCCCCGGATGGGACCGGGCCGGCCCGCGCAGCTCCTCCACGGCCCGCGCGTGGCCGCCGAGCAGCAGCGCCACCTCCCACCGCGCCTCCAGCACCGCGAGCCGCCGCTCGCGCAGCGCGGAACGCTGGGCGGCGGCGAACGGACCGGGCACCCCCGGCAGGGGTTCGTCCCCGTCCCAGAGGTCCAGCGCGGAGTCGTACAGCGCGAGCGCGTCACCGGTCCGCCCGGCGAGCACCGCCCGGGCCGCGCTGCCCGCACGCCGGTCGAAGACGGTCAGGTCCAGGGCGTCCGGCAGCAGGTGCAGGGCGTAGCCGTTCGGCCGGGACACCAGCACCCGGGCCGGGGTGCGGGGCGCCCGTCCGGGCTCGATCACGCGGCGCAGCGCGGCCACGTGGCCCCGCAGGGCCCCGGACGCACCGCCGGGTGCCGCGTCGCCCCAGACGGCGTCGATGAGGGCCTGCGTGCTGCCCCTGCGGCCGTGACGGAGCAACAGGGTGGCGAGCAGGGCTGCGGCCAGGGGTGGACGTACGTCGGTCCCGCCCGCCCCGGTGTGCACGCGCAGCGGGCCGAGCACCCGGAAGGACAGGGCGGGCGGTGGAGCGTCCAGGGCGTGGAGGGCGGGGGAGGGGGAGGGGCGGTGGGCGGGTGGCACGGGGAGGTTCTCCAACGGGTTCACGGGCGGGAACGAACGCCGACGCAACGGCGGCCGGGGCGTGCGGGCCCCGGCGACGCGGCCGGACAGGGGTGAGGCGCCCACGCGGGCGCCGCGCGCGGAACAAGGCCGCGAGTGGGGAGGGGGTACGGGCCGGGCGGGGGCCGGTGGGCGGGGCGCGGGGAGGAGGTGGGGGCGGTACCGGGGCGCCGGACGGGGTCTCGCCGAGGGCCGAGGGCCGAGGGCAGGGGGCCCGGGGGTCTGGGGGTCGGGGGCCGGGGCGTCGGGCCGCGCACCGTGGTGCCGCCGCGGCCCGCGCCCCCGCACCCGTCAGGAGGCCAGGCCCTCGCGCGCCCCGCGAGCGGGCCGCAGCGGGCCGCCGCCGAGCCGGAGATCCGTGCCGCCGGGAGCGAAGAGGACCGGCGCGGGCCGGTCCCGGTCCGCCCGGGGCGCCAGTTCGTCCTGCTGGACCGAGACGGCGAACTCCCGCAGGAGGCCGTGCACGTGGTAGCGGTCGGGCCGTTCCGACTCCAGCCAACTGCGGTCCACGAGTTCCTCGCACAGGGCGCGCGCCTCGCCCGACGGCAGCCCCAGGGCCAGGGCCACCGCGGTCGGCCCGAACCGCCCGTCCGGCTCCCGCAGCAGCGCCACCCGGGCGAACGCCGCCCGCAGGGAGGCCGGCAGGTACCCGTACTCCCGCTGGAACGCCTCCCGTACGGACAGGTCCGCGATGCCGAGCGCGGCCAGCCGGTGACGGCCGCGCAGGGCCCCCACCACCGAGGCGATCGCCCAGGCCGGACGCGTGGCGAGCCGCATCGCCACGATCCGCAGGGCCAGGGGCAGCCCGCCGCACAGATCGGCGAGCTCGGCGCAGGCCTGCGGTTCCGCCGCGACGCGCTGCGCGCCGATCGCCGTCTCCAGCCATGTCAGGGCCTCGGCGCGGGAGAGCACGCCCAGGTGGGTGTGGTGGGCGCCCGCGAGACCGGAGAGCCGTGCGGTCGTGGTGATGAGTGCGGCGCAGCCCGGGCCGCCCGGCAACAGGGCCCCGACGGAAGCCGGTTCCGCGACGTTGTCGAGGACCACCAGGACGCGGCGCTCGGCGAGCTCCGAGCGGTACAGCGCGGCCCGGTCGGCCTGCTGCTCGGGGACCGGCGCACCGGGCCCGCCGAGCGCGCGGAGGAAGGACTCCAGGACCACCGCCGGGTCGATCGGTGTGCCGTCGGCGGCGCGCAGGTCGGCGTACAGCTGCCCGTCGGGGAACTCGGCGCGCACCCGGTGCGCGGCGTGCACGGCCAGTGCGCTCTTGCCCGTGCCGGTCGAGCCGGACACGACGACGACCGGAGCCGGACGGGCCGCTGCCGGGGACCGCAGGCCGTCCGGGGTCCGGGCTCCCGAGCCGGTCAGCTCGGCGGCCACCTGCGCCAGCGCCTCTTCCCGGCCGGTGAAGTCGGCCAGATCGCGCGGAACTTGGGCAGGCCGCCGGAATGCGTCCGCCCCGGGCTCCGGCCCGGACCGTACGGCGGCGGCCCCGGCGGCGGGCACCTCCCGCGGCGCCCCGTCCGCCGCCGTCACCCCTGCCGTCCCCGCCGCGGGGTGACGTCCGGTGGCGCCCCCGCCCACCGGGTCCGCCCCGCCCGGCCCGCTGGTGATGCCCTCGGCCATCGTGGCCATCTCGCGCCCCGGGTCGATCCCGAACTCCGCCGCGAGGAGCCGCCGCGTCCGCTCGTGGACGGCGAGCGCCTCCGCGCCCTGTCCGCTCAGCACGTACGCCCGCATCAGCAGGGCGCCCAGCCGCTCGCGCAGGGGATGGCGCTCCGTCAGCTCGCGCAACTCCGGCACCACGCTGACGTGTTCTCCGAGTTCCACGTCCAGCGAGAGGCGGGTCTCCAGGGCGGCGAGCCGCTGTCCGGCCAGCCTGTTGCGCTCCGCCTCGACACCGGGCCCGCCCAGCCCCGCGAGGGGTTCGTCCCCCCACAGGGCGAGCGCGGTGCGCAACAGGGCCCGCGCCTCCTCGGGGCGCCGCGCCGCACGGGCGAGGTCGGCGGCGGCCACGTCCCGCCGGAACAGCCCGAAGTCCACCGCTTCGGCCGGTACCCGCAGGGCGTAGGCCCCGTGCTCGGAGACCAGTACCCGCGTCCCGTCGCCTTCGCCGTCCGGCGCCTCGATCTCCTTGCGCAGCCGCGAGACGTACGTGCGCAGCGACCCCACGGCGCGGGCGGGCGCCCGGTCACCCCAGATGTCCGCCACCAGCGCGTCGACCGGCACGGGCCGGCCCTCCCGCAGCAACAGCAGTGCCAGCAGCGTCCGTTGCTGGCGCGACCCCAGTTCCAGTTCGCGCGGGCCGCGCCAGGCCCGCAGGTGGCCCAGCAGGGCGAATCGCAGGGTTATCGCCTCGGTGGTCATGTCATGCCCCCATGTTCCGTACTGTCCGGCCCGGCGCCGCCGGTCCTCCTCCTGTGCCCCACCGGGAAGGAGTGCCAAGTGCCGCGGGAGGTCGACCCGCCGAACACCCGGTGTGCTACGCCGATTTCGGCCGGGGACATCACCCCGGCCGCGCGAAAGCCCACCTGAACAGCAGTTTCTCTCATGGCCGGGAAACGGAGGGCCTTGTTCGGCCATCGGCGCGTCGCCCGGACGCGACCGCGGGCGGGCAGCAGGAGGCCCGCCCGCAGGAGCACGAGCGGGGCGGCCGCACTCCCGCCGGGCCCGCGCAGGCGTTCCGCGACGGTAGCGGTGCCGGGCGGACGTGACCGCCGCGCCGCGCCGCCGGGATGCGGAGTCGGCCGGATTCTTGCCTCCGGCCGCACGGTTACCGAGAGTACGCACCGTCAGGGGTGTGAGCCGGGTGACCGGTCGAGCCCGGTGCGTGACGGGACGGCCCGCCCTCCGCCGCGCGAGGTCCGGCACGATCCGGAAGAGACGGCCTATGCGGCCAGCCGTGCCCCGGCAGCCGCCCGTACCTCGGGCGTCTCCATCGGGTCGTCGCGCAGCCCCCTGATCCGCCGCAGGGCCTGGGGCCGGTCAGGTGCCGAGGCGATGCCCAGCAGCCGTGCCCGCTCCTCGCAGTCCCAGAGCGACTCCGTGTACGCGTCGTCCAAGCCGGACGGGTCGATCGCGGCGAGCGCTTCCAGGTAGTCGGCGCGCTCGTACGAATGCGGGGTGCTGTGCCAGAAGCGCCACAGGACGGGCGCCGCGGCGGCCGCTCGGGGTCCGAAACGGGCCAGTCGCCCGGCCGTCGTGTCGGGGCCGCACCAGGCGCGCGCCTCCCACTGTCCGGCGAGTTCGGCCACGAGCCCCGGCAGCGCTTCGGGCCCGGGGTGGTCGGCCAGGACGTCCGCCCCCAGCCGGGCCAGCCACGGCCGCCCGTCCTCCGCCCACCCGCGCGCCGCCGGCACGGCGAGGGCTCCGAGGCGGTCGACCGCCCGTCGGAGCAGCGGCAGGGGCCGGCGGCCGTCCGGGGTTCCCAGCGAGGGCACGAGCGGGATCAGCGCCTCGGCCGGCTCCCGCCCGGCCAGCGCCCGCAGTGCGTCGATCCTGTCGGACTCCGTGCCGTCGGCGGCCAACAGGGCGAGCAACTCCTCGTCATCCAGCTCCCCGAGGGACGGCCGGGGAGGGAACCGGCGGCCCGGCACCTCGATCCCGAACCGGCTCCACGGCTCGCCGGGCCACGGAAGGTCCTCCTCCGCGCCGATCCGGGCGCGCGCCACGTCGCCCAGGTCCTCCCACCACTCGGCCGGCCAGCCATCCGCGACCGACTCCAGTACGGAGACCCAGTGCTCGCCCTCCCGTATGTACGCCCGAAGCGCCTCCCGGGCCTCCTCCGAACCGGCGAGGCCGAGCGGTTCCAGTACGTCGGCGGCCCGCAAGCAGGCCTCCTCGTCCCCCGCCAACTGGTCGATCAGCGGCGTCGGCGACAGCTCCAGGTCCCTGATCAGCCGCGCCTGGAAGAGGTAGCGGGTGTCGGTCTGGCCGTCCCACTTCCAGTCCCGGCGGATCCCGTCGTACACGAACGGAGCGGCGGCCGCCGGATCGTGCCGTGCGCGCTCCGCGCCCAGCCCCCGGCCGCGCTGCAGCAGCCCCTCCAGGGTGTCGTGGCGGGCGTAGGACGGGGACGTCTCGTCGTGATGGCTCATCGACCACACCCTGCCTGGCCGGGGGGCCGGTTGCCATGCGTTATCGGCGGGCCCGCCGTGCGGGCGGTCAGGCGGGGATGTCCACCACGCCGACCGGGGCCGTGGTGGGGCCGGTGGACCCGGCGGCCGACTCGACGGTGACGCCGACGGCCGTCGCCTGTTCGACCGGCCCGTCCAGGAGCTGGATGTGCCAGTTGCCGCCGCCCGCCAGGGTGCCGGCCGAACGGGTGGTGCCGTCGTCGTCGTACCAGAGCGCGTACACCTGGTCGGCGGGGAGCTTCGGCAGACCGGTCGCGATGAACGCGGCCCGGCTCTGGCTGCGGGAGACGATGACGCAGCCGGTGGCTCCGTCCTCGAACCGCGCGGCGCTGACCCGGGCGTCCGGAGCCGCGAGTACCTCCGCCAGCTCCTGGGCGGGGCCCGCGGGACGGGCCGCGGTCAGCCCGGCGCGGGCCTCCTCGGCCTCCTGGTGCTGCCACAGGGCGATGCCGCCGAAGGCCGCCGCGACGGCGGCGCAGGCGGCCAGGGCCCACCGCAGGCGCCGTACGCGGCCGGCCCGGCTCCCGGGAGCGGCGGCCCGGCCCCCGGGCGCGCCCGGGGCGTGGGACGGGGCGGTGAACGGGACGGGACCGGGGGAGCCGGACGGGTCCGCGCCCTCCTGCGGCGTACCGGCGATCCGCTCCAGCACCACGGCCCGCAGCTCCGCCGGCGGCGACACCGGAGGGGAGGCGCACAGGCCCGCGACGACGGGCGCGAGCGCGGCGGCCTCGCGGCGGCAGGACACGCAGCCGGCCAGGTGCCGGGCGAAGGCGGCCTCCTCGTCGGGCGGCATCGCGTGCAGCAGGTACGCCCCGAGCGACGCGTGGGGGTCGGGCGCGATGCTCATCGGGACGCCTCCAGACAGTCACGCAAGCGGTGCAGTCCGTCGCGGAGCCGGGATTTGACCGTCCCCTCGGGCGCCTCCAGCGAGCGGGCCACCTCCCGGTAGGTCATCCCCTCGTAGAAGGCCATCCGTACGGCCTCCCGCTGGGGCCCGCTCAGCCCGTCCAGGCAGCGCCGCACCCGGGCGTACTCGTCACGCCCCTCGACCTCGTCCGCGACCTCGTCGAAGGGCGGCGTCAGGTCGAGCAGGGCCGCCTTCTCCTCACGAACGCCGCGCGCCTCCGCCGAACGCACGCGGTCCACGGCCCGCCGGTGGGCCAGCACCAGTACCCAGGCCTTCGCGGTCCCGATCTCGGGGCGGAACCGGGCGGCTGTGCGCCACACCTCGACCATCACCTCCTGGGTTACCTCCGCTGCCTGGTCCTCGTCCCGCAGGACCCGGCACACCACCCCCGTCACCGGGGCGACCAGCGCGTCGTAGAAGGGGGCGAAGGCCTCCGCGTCGCCCTGGGCGACCCGCAGCAGCAGCGCGTCCGGCCCGTCCACGGGGTCGGCGCCCGCGCCGTCCGCGCTCACCGCCCTGTCCGTGCTGTCTGCCGTGCTGTCCGCCATCTAAGGTCCCGTGCTCCTCGGGTGCGTGGGGTTCCGATCCCATCACCGCTCGGGACCGGGCGCATCCGGAGGACGGGTCCCACGCGGGCGAGGGCCCGCGGTGCGGGCCCTCGCCTACCGTGCGTCCTGCGGGTGGAAACAGCCGCTACCAGCGGTGCTTGTACGAGCAGTCCCAGTGGCCCTTGACCCACTGCTTGTCCCACTGGCCGGGAACGTACACCCACTTCCAGTGGCCCTGGTTGCCCCGCTTGGAGTCGTCGTGGCCGCCGTTGCGGTCACGGTCCCTGTCGCCGTTCCCGTTCCCGCGGTCGTCCCAGCGGTTGTCCCAGTGCTTCTTGACCCACCGCTTCTCCCAGTGGCCCTTGACCCACCGCTTCTCCCAGTGGCCCTTCTTCCAGACGCACCGCTTGTCGTGGTCGCTGGTGACGGACGTGGAAACGACCTGGGTGGCGGCCGGGGCCGCCATCGCGGGGGCCGCGGCTCCGAGCGCCGCCCCGCCGACGAGGATGCCGGTCGAGGCGACGGCCACCGCCATGTGTCTGACACGGATGGGAACGGACATGGATCCCACCTCCTCGCCCCCACCGAAGTGAGAGCACCGACTGATCTGACACAAGTAATACGAGACTGCCGGTGGGGGTGGATGGGATGGTTCGTCCCCTTTTTTTGAGGCGTCCGGCGTACCTGTCGCACAGGACGCCGGGCGACCCGGCAGAACCGGCGTCCCCGGCCGCTGCGACTACGGACGCTGCGACCACGGCCGGCGCGGGGAGGGCCGTGCGGGCGGGAGCGCCCGGTGCACCGTCCGTAGCACGACCGAACGCGGAGGCTGCCAGACGCCGCGGTCCTCGAACGGCCAGGCGTAGACCGGGGCTCCGTCGCGGACGCAGCCGAGCAGGTCCGGCGCCGCGAGTTCGTGAGCCGACCACGCGTAGAGCTGTTGCAGTCGCGGGACGATCACCCCGAAATCGAGGAGGCGGCCGAACCCGGTCTCCGCGTCGAGATAGGTCCGCACCGGGTCGCGGAGCGGGTACTCGTCGGGGAGCACGCGCGACAGCTGCAGGAAGATGCCGGTCATGCCCAGCCTCGGATCGCCGAGGAGCGGGGCGAGCGGACGCAGCGGGCCGAGGGAGAGCCGGGGAGCCGCGACGAGGGCGTGGGCGTACAGAACGCGGACGAGGACGACGTTCATGAAGAACCGCTCGGTCTGGTTCTCCGCCTCCGCGAGGCCGCGGTTTTCCAGGTAGGCGGCGACCACGCTCCCGTTGTGCGCCCGGTACCAGGCCCGGGCGGTGGGGTGGCCGACGAAGTCCAGCCAGTGGTCGACCGTGCGCGAGGAGGGCGGCCCGGGAAGCCCGCCGCTCAGGCCCACCGCCTCGCAGCCGTCGCGGACAACGCGTTCGTTCACCGCGCGCCACCACGCGCTGCCGGGCCGGCCGTCGGACGCCGGCCGCAGCACGCCCCGCCGCAGCTGCCAGCGCATGAACGACATCGCGGCCCGCCGGAACGGCAGGTGCCGCGGCGCCCTGCCGAACGGGCCGGAGTAGCAGCGCCCCATCAGGGCCATCCGCCCGGCCGGGTCGTCACGGACGGGTGCGACCTGTCGCGCCGCCCACGCCGCGGCCGTGACCTCGGACGTCATGCCCACAGGATGACACGACCGGCCTACGAGGATCCGGCCCGCCGGTCCGGCAGGTACCAGCGGTACGGTGCGACGAGCGCGTCGATGCCGGCCGGCCCCCAGCTCCCGGGCGCGTACGGCTCCACCGCCGGCGGGGCGTCGAGCAGCGGGGCCGCCACCTCCCAGAGCCGTTCGATGC
Organism: Streptomyces sp. NPDC006512; assembly: GCF_040611935.1. Lineage (NCBI taxonomy): Bacteria > Bacillati > Actinomycetota > Actinomycetes > Kitasatosporales > Streptomycetaceae > Streptomyces > Streptomyces sp. NPDC006512. Next base: position 219,030 of record NZ_JBEXPG010000003.1, read on the forward strand.
CGTCGGACCGCGTGAACAGGGACTGGTTGCCGCGCATGGCCTCCAGGAGCAGGTGCTCGTACCCCTCCAGGAAGTTCTCCGCGGCGAACGAGGTGCGGTAGTTGAACACCATGTCGCCGTCCGCCAGCCGCATCGACGGCCCCGGTTCCTTCACCAGGAAGCGGGCGGTGATGGAGCCGGGATCGTCGAAGTCGATGACGAGTGCGTTGCCCCGGCCGTCCGCGGCGGCGCGCGCGTCCAGCGGGAACATCCGCAGGACGGGCTCGCGCAGGCCGAGCGTGACCACGTGCCGGCCCTCGGCCAGGGCCTTGCCCGTACGCAGGTGGAACGGCACCCCCGCCCAGCGCCAGTTGTCGATCTCGACCCGGACCGCCGCGAACGTCTCCGTGTCCGACGCCGGATCGACGCCCGGCTCGTCGCGGTAGCCGGTGTACTGGCCGCGGACGACGTGCGCGGGGTCCAGCGCGCGCATGCTGTGGAAGACCTTGACCTGCTCGTCGCGGACCGCGCCCGCCTCCAGGGCCACCGGCGGTTCCATGGCGACGAACCCGAGCAGCTGGAACAGGTGGGTGACGACCATGTCGCGGAAGGTTCCGGTGCCCTCGAAGAAGCGGGCGCGGCCCTGGATGTCGATGTGCTCGGGCACGTCGATCTGTACGTGGCTGATGTGCTCGCGGTTCCACAGCGGCTCGAAGAGCCCGTTGGCGAAGCGGAGCGCCAGGACGTTGTCGACGGCCTCCTTCCCGAGGAAGTGGTCGATCCGGAACACGCGTGACTCGTCGAAGACGGCGTGGATGGCGGCGTTGAGCTCCCGGGCGGACGCGAGGTCGGTACCGAAGGGCTTCTCGACGATGACCCGGCCGTCCCCGGCCAGCCCCGTCGCGCCGAGCAGGTCGATCATCGAGGTGAACGCGACGGGGGGCACGGCGAGGTGGAAGAGCCGGCGCGGCTTGCCCCCGAGGGCCGACTCGGCCTCGCGCACCGCCGTCATCAGCGGTTGAGCCGCACCCGTGTCGGCCGCGCCGAAGGACAGGGCGGCCGCGAACGCCTCCCAGGCCGGGCCCTCGGGCCGCGAGCGCCCGAATTCCGCCACGGCCTGCTGGGCGTGGGCCCGGAACTCCTGGTCGCTGAGGGCCTCCGCCGCCGGTGCGGTACCTACGATGCGGTAGCGCCGCGGCATCAGCCCGGCGCGGGCCAGGTGGAACAGCCCGGGCAGGAGCTTGCGCCGGGCCAGGTCGCCCGTCGCGCCGAACAGGACGATCACGTGGTCGGCAGGGGGCTCGGAGGCCGCGGCGGCCTCGGGGGGCTGGGCGGGCTGGACCATCGGGCATCCTCACTCGTCCGCGCCTGAGCGCTGCACCGGCACGGCGCGGGGCCCCGTGCCGTCTCCGCCACCGGGGCGGCGGCCGTGCGTCCTCAGGCCCCACTCTGCGCGCCCCGCGACGATCCGGCACCCCGGGCCCGTCCGAACCGGTCCGGGCCGCGAGCGGGGTGCACCGGCCGGCCGCTCCGGGCTGCGATCCTGTCCACCATGGAGACGGACCCTGACGACGTCCTCGGCCGGCGCGTCGCGCCGGTGCCGGAGCCGCTGCGCGGTGACGAGGCGTTCACCGGCGCGTCGGGTCCGACGGACCCGTTCACGGTGCTGGACTTCTGGCGCTACGCGATGCCGGACCTGCGGACCAACACCACACGGGGCCTGCTGGCGGAGTTCCTGGCGCACCGGGCGCTGGGCGCGCGGGTGCGGAACGGGGAGTGGGAGAGCTTCGACGTCCTGACCGACGACGGCCTGCGCGTGGAGGTGAAGGCCAGCGCGTACGTGCAGGTCTGGGATCAACGAGGCCCCTCCGCCATCCGTTTCACCCGGCTGCGCGGGCGGACCGGGACCGCGCGCGGCGGCGACGGGTCGGAGCCCACCTACAACGCCGACGTGTACGTGTTCGCCCTCCACACCGCCCCCGACCACGCCGCTTACGATCCGCTCGACCTGGGCCAGTGGTCCTTCTACGTCCTGCCCGGCCCCAGGGTGGAGGCGCTGGCCCAGACCAGCCTGGGCCTGGCCACGCTGAGCCGGCTCGCCGGACCCTCCGTCCCCTTCGACGCCCTCGCCGCGCGGGTGCGGTCCGCCGATCCGCGGCGCTCGGCGGGGGCCGCGCCGGGATCCGTACCGGCCGCCCGCGTGGCGGCGTCCGGACCCGCACCGTGGCGGGCCGCGTCCGCAGCCCCCGCGGATCACATCGGCGAGGGGTGACCGGCGGCTTCGTGGACGCGTGACCGGGTCAGCGCAGGCGAAGCCCGCCCGGCAGCTCCTCCTCGATGATCTCTACCAGCCAGTCGAAGGCGGTGGGGCCGCGTCCGGCACGCGCCTCCGCGAGCCTGACACCCACACCGGCCCTGTTCGTCGGATGGCACCGCGCGAGCACCAGTTCGAGCTGGCGGGCCGTCTCGGCGTGGCCGAGGTTCCGCCGGGACCTCTCGTGATCACGCCATTCGATCGCGAAGTCGCCGTCGTCCGGCGTTCCGAAGCCACCGCGGAGGCAGTCGGCGAAGGCGTCGAGGTTCCGGCCGAAGTAGCCACCGCAGCCGATGCTCTCGCCGGCGACCCGCCAGAAGTCCTCCAGCGTCCCGACCCGGCTCCCGTCCAGCACGTACGTCACCGTCACAGCCCGCAGACCACGTCCGGCCGGGCGGCCCGCCCACTGTTTTCGCCCTCTCGGACCTCTGACCACCCGCACCCGCCCGTACCCGCCCGCCCGTCGGGCGCGGCCTCGGCCAAGGCGTAGGGTGATCCGCGCAGCGGTACCCCAGTACCGCACGGCGAACAGCACCAGGGGAGGGGACCCACCACGATGAAGCTCGGCGAAGCGCTGGCGGAGCGCGCGGAGGCGGCACGCCGCGTCGAACAGCTGCGGGCCCGCATCGTGGCCAACGCCCGCCACCAGGAGGGCGAGACCCCCGCCGAGGACCCGGCCCGGCTGCTCGCCGAGGTGACCGAAACCCTCGACGCCCTGGAGTCCCTGATCCGGCGCATCAACCGGACCAACGCCGCCGTCGACATGGGCGCCGACGGCACCCTCACCGACGCCCTCGCCCGCCGCGACACCCTGCGCCTGCGCCACTCCGTACTCACCTCGGCCGCCGACGCCGCCGCCGGCAGCGGGGAGCGCGGCCACGGCCGCCAACTGCGCTCCGAGCTGATGGTGCTCCCCGCGCTGCCGGTCGCCGAGCTGCGCACCCGCGCCGACGACGCCGCCCGGGAGATCCGCGAGATCGACGTACGCATCCAGCGCACCAACTGGGAGTCCGACCTCCTGGACTGAGACCCGCGATGTGGAGCAGGTAGTCGCTCCGGAGGCGTGCACGACCGAGGGCCGGCGGTTACCGGCCCGGCTGGCGCGTGGAGAGCAGCGCATCGGGTTCGACTCCCGAGACGACAGTGCAGCTCAGCAACGTGACGAGTCACAGTGCATCGCGCACCGTTATCACCATGTGCAGATCCGGTCGTGACGAGGGCGGGCTCGGGGCATCCGCATCGCAGGACGGCGCCCGGTCCGGGAGTTCACGCTCCCGGACCGGGCGCCGCGTCGTGTGACCGGCCTTCCACCGGATGCCTGATCACGGGTGGGGCGCGGTGGTGAGGCGGTGCAGCGCGGCGTGGGCGGGCGGGCCCCAGGTGGGCTGGTCGCCGTGCAGCCAGAGCCTCGGGCCCGCCCACTCGGGCGCGGCGGCGGCGTCTTCCCAGACCGCGCGGACGGCGTCGGGGTCGCGGATCAGCCCCAGTTCGGTCGCCGAGACGAGCCCTTGGCTGAAGCGTTCGGCGGTGGCGGCCAGCGGGCCACCGCGGTCCCGGCCCGTCGGGGCCCCCTCGGGGGCGGGGCGGTGGAGGGCGGTCAGGAAGCCGGCCAGGGTGACGGCGGCCTCCGCGGGCCGCGTCGCGGGGGCACGGTCGGCGGGCTCGCCCGGGACCCAGGTGGTGACGAGCCAGGGCCGCGGGAACCGCTCGGAGGGCTCCCCGAGGCGCTGCGGGACGGGGACGGGGAGGGGCAGGTGCGGGGCGAGGAGGGGAACCCAGGCGTGTTCCTTGCGCAGCAGCGCGTCCGCGGACCGGGTCGCCCAGGGCAACCGGACGGCCAAGTCGTCGCCGAGGCGCCACAGTTGGTTGTCCCAGCCGAGCGCCGCGAGCTGCAACGGGCGGTCCGCCAGGTCGGGGTGCTGCTCGCGCAGCAGATCCCGGACCACGTCCCCGGTGATGTCCCTCTCGGTGGTCGTCATGTGCGGCAACGGTAGCCGGACGACGGCCCGCCCCGACTCTCACGGTCGGGCTTCCGGCTCGTAGGCGGTGAGGGCCAGGGCCGCGTCCTCCCCGGCGACGACGTGGACGGTCAAGCTGCTCGCTTCGTCGAAGCGCAGGGTGAAGACCGGGTCGAGGTCCATGAGGAAGTCGAATACCTCCTGGTCGTCCTCGGACAGGGGAGGGTCGAGTACCGCGTCACACGCCCAGAGGGCGTCACTGGCACTGACTCTGATCCGCAGGCCGAACGCGCCCAGGCAGGTTGACCGGTTGGCCCACCATTCGAGCACCGCTGTGCCCTCCCAAACGTCCATGCCGGGAGTATTGCGGCTGTACGGCCGGCCGGGCATCCGAGATTTTCACGAGCTCGGCAGCACTGCCGTGGAGCGGGCACGTCACGGCAAGGCTCCGACGCAGTCGGGTGGTTGAACTGGTAACCGGTTGTGAAGGGTTGGCGCTCGTGCCCCGGGCGGCGCATGATGGAGACAGCGCTCTCACCCGCATGGACGCAGGAGAGTGACAGCCCTTCTCGGCTCTCACGCCCGTCCCGTACAGCCGGCGTGGTCGATGCCGATCCGAGTGTTCGGAACACTCACACACGCACACACTCGCGTGGACGCATCATGGAACGAGGACACCGTGGCCGCTTCCAAGCTCTCACTGTTTTCGAACAACTTCCCTGACTTCTTCATCATCGACCGCAGCGGTGTCATCGACATCGCGAAGATCGAGACCGAAGAAGACCGTCGTAACGCCACGTTCCAGTGGACCGGCCCCAGCATCGACTTCGATGAGACGGGAATGCTGGTGCGCGCGGTCGCTCCGCTGGGGTTCTGCCTGCGCATCGCGACGTTCGACGACTTCCGCATGCACAGCAAGTTCTTCACCGGGATCATCGACCCCCAGGTGAAGGCCGAGGTCATCGAGGAATCGACCTTCGTCCTCCAGCGGGCGGAAATCGACCCGAACCAGGCCTCGTTCCGTTCCGTGAAGTTCCCGGAACGGTTCATCCGGCACCGGAACTTCGAACTCTTCGCCGAGCCGGTGGTGTCCCCGGACGAGCTTCAGTCCGCCTGCTTCAGGATCACCCAGCCGCTCCACCCGGACGATTTCTGACGCCTCAGCGGTTGGCGTTCGACGGGCCGAAGAACTCGATCTCCGTGATGGCGACCTGTTTGTCGGCGGAGACCGCGTGCGACGACTCGACGGTGAAACGGACCTTCGTGACCTCGCCGACGCGGAACGGACGCCGCTGACCGCCCGCCCCCTGATCCAGGGTCAGCCGGCGCGTGGTGACCTTGCCGTCCTTCCCGGTGATCGTCGCCGTGACGCGGTGCGGCAGGGCAGACTCGCCGATCTTGTCGGCCCGCGCGGAGACGCCCGGGGTGATGATCAGGTCCAGCAGCCGGGTCGGCTCGTTGAAGGTGGCCTCGATCCACTCGCCCTGGCCGGACTGCGAGACGCCGGGACCCCACCAGGTGTTGCTGCGCTTGTCGAAGGCCAGCTCCGGCGCGTGGTCCGGATACGAGCGGGAGGCCGCGATCCGGTCCGGTGCGACCGGGGCGCGTTTGGCGAAGTGGTCCAGGGTGGCGTGGACGCCGTCGGGCAGGTACACGAAGCCGAGGATCGCCAGCGTGACGACGACGGCCAGGGTGATCCACGTGCCGACGCGGTCGAAGACGCGGCGCAGCCGGGGCCGCTCGCCCGCCCAGGGCGTCTCGTGATGCCGCCCGCCGAAGAGCCGGCGCCACCAGGGAGCCCGCCGTGGTGCGGCGGCCCCGTCAGTCCCGGCCAGCGGCATCGCGCAGCGCACGCAGTAGTGACGGTCGGGACCGTTGGGAGTCGAGCACCAACGGCACGGCGGGCCGCCCGCGGTGCCGGGCTGCGGGCCGGGGGCGCGCACGGCGGGCCGGTCGGCGTCCGGCCGGCCCGGCAGGACGGGCACGGCTGCCGTCGGACCGGGGTGCGGTGCCTCCGGTTCGGTCACCGGCACCAGGAGGGAGCGCGCCCGGTCGGCCACGGTGTCGCTCAGCGCGTGCGGGGCCGGGGCGGCGGGCCCGGACGCGGCGGGCACGGTCCCGTCCGGCGGCGGTACGTCGCCCGGCGGCGCGGGGTCCTCCGGCGACGGGGGACCCGGGCGCGACGGAGCGGGTCCGGCGGACCGACCGCCGTCGGCGGCCCGGGCCAGACCGGCCGGCGCCGCGCGGCCCGGCCCGGCTGGCCGCGCCGACGAGCCGGGCCGATCCGGCTCCCCGGCGCCCCGGTCCGACCCGGGCCGTCCGGGCGCACCGTACGCCCCCGCGGCAGCGGAAGGTCCCGTACCGCCGACGGCTTCCGGCGGTTCCGTGACGGTCGAACGCCTCGCGGTCCCCGGCCCTTCCGGCCCGTCCACCGGCCGCGCCGACGGTCCCCCCGAACCCTCCGGGGCGGACGCCGCGGCGGGTCCGCGCTGGTGTGACGGGCCTGCGGGCCGTGCGGTGCGGGCGTCCCGGTCCCAGCCGAGCACGGCGCCGCACGCGTCGCAGAAGGACTGGCCCGGCTCTGCGCGCGTTCCGCACTCGGCACAGTTCTGCGTGGTCATGACTCCGGGGTCCTTTCGGCGGCGGTCACCTTGACCGAGTAGGGCATGTGGGCGGGGCGGGCGGCGGCGACCAGGGAGTCCAGGCGGTGGACGTCGGCCGGAGTCGGGTCGGGCAGCCGGAGGGTGACGCGCAGACGGGGGCGTGGGGCGCCGGGGAACGGGCCGAGCGGGCGGGCGTTCCAGTCGGCGCCGCCGCTCTCGGTGATCTCTGGTGCCACGCCGAACGCCAGTCGTACCGCCTCCGCGAGGCCGCGGCGGGTGCCGCGGATCCGGTGGAGCGCGACGGCCGCCGCGACGGCGGCCCGCAGCCGGGGCTCGGGTTCGCCGCCGTCGGTCTCGGCACCCACCCAGGTGCCGAGCCAGCGGGCGAAGTCGGCCGGGGCCAGCGCCGGGTCGAAATAGGTGTCCAGGCAGTCCAGGACGTTCAGGATGGGCGCGAGAACGTCGTCGAGCCCACCGACGAACCGCTGGGCCAGGTCGTCGTCGGCGAAGACGGCGGGGAGCATCGGGCCCAGCGGGAGGGAGGAGCCGAGGCCGTCCACGGAGCCCCGGTGCGCGGCGGCCGTCATCCGCCGTCCCCGATCACCCGGACGCGGTGGTCGAAGGAGAAGACCAGCGAGGGCCGCTCCAGGTCGATGCGGTCGGTCGGGCTGCCGCGCTTGCCGGTGAGGGGATCGGCGGGGTGCAGGACGACCTCGTCGACGAGCTCCACTCCGGGGACCCGCTGCAGGACGGCGAACACCTCGCCGGTCTGGACCGGTCGGCCGAAGGGCCAGCCCTGACCGTCCGCGCCGCCGGTCAGCGGATCGAGGTGGCGGTAGAGAGCGTCGTGCGCCTGGCGGCGCACCCGGTCGGTGTCGACTCCACGGAAAGCGTGCACCGTGGCGACGACGGTGACGCCCTGGTAGTACGGCGGGCCGACGGCCAGCCGGGTGCCGATGAGACGGCGTTCGTCGAGGTGGCGCGTGATCCGGCCCAGCAGGGCGTCGCCGGGCACCAGCTGCTCGAACCGCAGCCGCCCGCCCGGGTCGGGAACGGCCTGGGGGACGACGAGGACGCGGACCGCGTAGGCGCCGTGCTCACCTTCCTCGCCCTCCAGGCAGGTGATGCGCGCGGTTTCGGGCGCGGCACGGCGGGCGAGCTCCTCGTAGTCGCGCAGGGTGACGGCGCGGTCTTGGGCGCGGAGCGTGATCGGCGCCCGCAGCTTGGCCTCCTCGACCGTCTCGCCGTCGACGCCGCCGCGCGCCGCCTCCCGGTTGACGACCTCGGCGACGTACGGGACGGAAGTGCGCAGCACCTGGACGGCGCCGCGCGCCACGTTGCCGCCGCGTCCGCCGCCGGTGCGGTAACGGTGGGCGCGGACGACGGCGCCCTTGGGGGCGACGGCCCCGTACTGGCGCAGGGTCCCGTCCGCTTCGCGGACGGCCGGGCCGAAGGCGATCTCGCCGGTGGCGGCGTCCAGGGTGACGTGGCGGTCGCCCGGCCGGGACGCGGCGAAGTGCGGGACCACCTGCCAGTCCCGCCAGCCGTCGTCGTCGGCGGTCTGCAGGAGCAGCGGCGGGTCGTCGGCGACGACCGGGGCGTGCGTGAGCCGCAGCCGCTGGCCGGGCAGCCCGGTGGCCTCGCCGAGGGCCTCGTCGTGGACGGTCTCGGCGTGCACGGCGCGGGTGGTGCCGCCGACGGTGTAGGCCTCGACGGAGCGGATGCTCGGCGAGCTGGTGTAGAAGGGCTGGCCCGGCAGCGGACGGGTGACGCGGCAGCGGACCCAGCCGGCCTCGTGCCCGCCGGCCCGCGAGAGCACGTGACCGCCGGGCAGGTGCAGGACGACGTCGCCGGGCCGGTTGAGACCGCCGGTGCCGTCCCGGTCCACCTCGCAGGGCTGCCAGCCGTCCTCGGTCCACGCCTCCCACGCCAGCGGCGGCTGGCGGGGATCGACACCCACGCCGTCGACGCGGCTGTCGAGCTCCAGCGCGAGCGCGCAGTGCGGAGCGGCCGCGGTCAGACCGAGGAGCATGCAGTCACCGGGGCCCGGAGCCTCGGCGAAGCACAGGACGTCCTTGCCCTCGACGAGGTCCGTCGTACGGTCCACGACGGGCTGCCCGTGGTGCTGCACCACCACGTGGGACAGCGCGCACGGGACGACGGCCAGATCGCGCTCGGTCGCGAAGACGACGGCCTCCTCCCGCTCGGTGCGCAGCGTGGCGACCTCGGCACCGGCCGGGACCAGGATCACGTCCTCCTGCGGTGCGGACAGCCAGAAGGTGACGTCCGTGCGCGCCGCGGAGGGCGGGAAGAGGGTGATGCCCACCAGGTCGAGGAAGGCGAGGTGGTTCTTCTCCGGGACGCGGTTGAGCCGGTAGACGATCTGGTCCGCCATGTGCGCGACCGTCTCGACGAGCGTGACGCCGGGGTCGGAGACGTTGTGGTCGGTCCACTCCGGGGCGCGCTGCTGGATGTAGCGCTTGGCGTCGTCGACGAACTGCTGGAAGCGCCGGTCGTCGAGGTTGGGGGAGGGCAGGGACATCAGCGGTCGCTTTCCGAGGAGCCCGGCGCGCCCGGCTCGTCGTGGGAGGGGATGACGTAGAAGGGGAAGACGAGGCTGCGCGGGTTGTTGGTCCCGCGGACGGAGTACCGGACGTCGATGAACAGGACGCCCTGGTCGGAGCCGGTGGAGACCTCCACGTCGTGGACCTCGATCCTGGGTTCCCAGCGGTCCAGGCTCACGTACACCTCGTGCTGGATGCGTCCCGCGGTCTGCTCGTTGACCGGTGCGAAGACCAGGTCGTGGATGGCGCAGCCGAACTCCGGGCGCATCGGCCGTTCGCCCGGGGCGGTGGCCAGGACGAGCCGGATGGCCTCCTCGACCTCGCGCTCGCCACTGACCAGCGCGATGCCCCCGGTCGGTCCGATGCGCATCGGGAACGCCCAGCCCGAGCCGACGAACTGTTCGGCCATCAGGGGGCCACCTGCCTCTTCCTGCTGCCGACGACACTGGCGCGCCGGTGCGGTCGTCCGGTCATCCGAGGGGGTACTTCACGGTGTTGACGAAGAGCAGACCCTGGAGGTCGACCCGTACGGCGCGGATGCCGACGTTGGCGATGGAGTTGACCTGGACCGCCCCGCCGGCGGAGATCATGGCGGCGCCCAGGGCCTTCAGGTTGAGCGCGCCCAGCGCGTCGACGGTGACGGCGCCCCCGAGCGAGCGGAGGTTGACGAGGCCGCGGCCCTGGATGTCGAGGATGCCGCCGCTCTTGATGGTGAGGCGGCGCCGGGCGCTGAGCGTCAGGTCGGTTCCGGCCTCGACGGACACCGAGCGGCCGCCCTTGATGGTCACCGACCCCTCGCTGTCGACGGTGATCTCCGTCTTGGTGCGGTCGAGGTTGATGGTCAGCCGGTCGTCACCGCTGGCGATGCGGACGCCTTGCCTGCGCCCGCCCGTCCGCTGGCTGAGCAGGTCGACGCGGTTGGCCTGCCGGTCGGACAGGGTGTGCCGGGCGGCCTTCCTCTTCAGCCCGTCGTGCAGCGGCACGTCGTCGACCCGGGTCGGCAGGTCCCGGCCGTTGTAGAGACCGCCGATCACGAACGGGTGGTCCAGCGCGCCCCGGTCGAAGGCGACCAGCACTTCGTCGCCGACGTCCATGGGGAACACGCCGCCGCCGCCCACGCCTCCGGACTGCACGCTGCGGGCCCAGTCGCTCACGTACGTGTCGTCCAGCCAGGGGAACTGGAGTTTGACCCGGCCCTGCTTCAGCGGGTCCTGCACGTCGGTGACGACGGCGTTCGCCACACCGGGCAGCCGGGCCGCGCTCGTCGTGTCCGCGCCGCCCCCACCCGACGCCAGCCCGTAGAGGGAACGCCACTGGCGTCCGCTCACCGTGATCCAGGACTCGTAGTGCCTGCCGTCGCCGAAGACGTGCCGCACCGAGGTGACGGTGTACTTGCCCTCGAACGGCTTGCCCACGTCGCCGAGGGCCACGGGCACGCCCGGCCGCAGCTCGGGACTGCCGTACACCGCCACCTCCAGCTCCGCGAACGACGAGGTGACGTCCGCGGCGAGGGCCTTGGCGGCGTTCTGGACCTCGTCCTGCCGGTCGTACGGCGTGGCGGTCTCGACGAGCTGCGCCGACGCGAACTTCCCGGCCGCCTGGCCCGGCGTGAGCCCGATGGAGATGCCCGGATCGGTGGTGACCGGCGCCGTCTCGACGATCTTCTTCTTGGTGGTGACGTTCCAGCCGCGCGACTCGACCGTGCCGACCTGGTCGGCGGCGGTGACCGCCGCCCGCAGCCGCAGGATGTCGTGGCCGGCCTGGAGCACGAACGGGCTCTTGTCACCGTCCGTCTGCGGGGACGGCCCGCCGGCGGACGGGGTCGGCGTGACGAACCGGAACTTCCCCCTGGAGTCCAGGGACATCACCATGTTGTTCTCGTCGGCGAGCCGGGAGAGGAACTCCCAGTCGCTGACGTTGGACTGGCTGATGAAGCCGTACGTGCCCTTCGTCGGCTGGATCCGGCCGATCGGTACGCCGTCCAGCGCGGCGAGCTTGCGGGCGATGTCGGAGGCCTTCTGGTTGCGGTAGGCGACGACACGGCGCCGGCGCACCATCCGGTGCCCGAGGTCGTAGCCGCGGATCACGGTGAAGCTTCCGGTGCCGTCGTAGTCGGCCTCCAGCGCGGTGACCTCGCCGGTCAGCAGCGGCTTGCCGCCCCCCTGGCCGTCGGAGACCGGCGTGAGGACGACCCGCGTGCCGAACGTGACGCCGAGCTTGCCGAGGACCAGACGGTACGGGTCGCGGAAGGTCAGCCGGAACGCGGCGGGCACGCCGACGCCCTGGTCGACCCAGCCCTCGACGAGCAGCGGGGCGATGTCGTCGGGGAGCTTCGCGGAACCGATCCGCACCTGCATGATGCTGGAGAACGCGGGCTGCACCATCAGCGCGACACCTCCTCGGGCGCGGGAAGCACCAGTTCGGTGCCCGTCGGCAGCCGGGACGGGTCGTCGATCCCGTTGATCTCGGCGATCGCCCGCCACACGGTGGCCGTGCCGTACTCCCGCCACGCCAGCGACTGCAGCGAGTCGCCCGCCACGACCCGGTGCACGCGCTGGGCGGTGAGCGCCCCGGACGTCGGGTTCTGGCCCTTGGTCTTCCCCGGTATCTCCACCAGGTGCACCTGACAGGTGGCACGAATGGGTATGCCCGTGGTCCCGAAGAGGCTGTACGACGCCTCGACGGAGCTCACGTACGCGACGAAGCGGGCGGTGGAGAACGACCCCCACTCGAACACCACCCACGGTGGCGACGGCTGGTCGGCGGCGATGCTCTTCGCCGTCACCTCACAGCAGCCCAGCAGCGACTCGACCTTCTTCAGTACCGTGTTCCCGGTCGGCGCGGTCGACGAGTCCAGGAAGATCTCCAGGGTCATCTCGCGCGGCTCGGCGCCCATGAACTCCGGCTTGGAGCCGTCGCGCACGGCCATCGTCGGCGTCGCCTTCCACTGTGCGCGCTGACTCAGGGACAGCTGCGCCGGATTGAACTCGAAGCCGAACGTCCGCATCAGCGCCCCGGGCGTCGTGCTCGTTCCGACCGGGGGCTCGTGGATCGCCAGCGTCGCGCGCACCAGGCTCTTGCCGGCGCCCCTGCTGCTCGTGGCCATGGGTGTGTGACTCCTTTCCGCTCCGTCGCGCCGTCAGTCCGTGAACCCGTGGTGCGCGATCTCCAGGACCTCCGTCGCCACGGCCGGACTCGCGGGGTCGAGGGTGGGCCCCTGCCAGCTCACGGGCAGGACGTCGATGAGCCCCCAGCGGGCCACCAGCGACCCGTCGGCCCGCAGCGCCGCGATCTGTGCGGTGGGCCGCTTGATCCCCGTCTGGACCGACGAGATCCACTTCGCGACCTTCGCGGTGTCCGGGGTGAGCGGCCGGGTGAGCCGGATGGTGGAGAACGTGACCCGGGTCGGCAGGTGCCACACGAAGCCGTTGTTGCCGCCCTCCTGGCGGTGCTCTACCTCCACCTGGGACGACAGGCCCTCGCACCCGTTGAAGTACCCGAGGCTCTCACCGTCGATGGTGAGGGTGAACCAGATGGTGGACCCGGGGTCCTGACGGGGCATCCGAGGTGGGCCTTTCTGTCGTTCTGCGGGGGTGGCGCGCGCTGACCGCGCGGACCGGCAGCGGGCGGCCGGTACGGGACGTCCGTCAGGCGCGCGGATCGCGGAGCCTGCCGATCCGTTCGCGGTCCATGCGCAGTTCGGTTCGGACGAGGCGGGTGACCCGGTCGATGATCCGGTGCACGAGCTCGTCCAGCTGGAACTCGGTCAGCTCGCGCGGATCGAACGCGCCGGCGGGCACCGCGGTGTACTCGGGCGGCGGATCCGGCGGTGCCGGCGGCTGCGGCTGCGGCTGCGGCTGCGGCGACGGTCGGAGACCCTCCGGCGTCGAGGCCACGGTGGCCGCTACGGCGTCGGTGGACCGGCCGGAGACGGAGCCGGAGTCGGAGCCGAGGGAGGGGATGCGCTGGACCGTCGGCCCGGACGGCGCCGAACCCCCGGACGCCGGGACCGCGGGCACCGTCAGGGGCGCGGCTGCGGGCGGCGGAGCCAGCGGAACCACGGGGAGCGGACCCCGCGCCGTGGCGTCCGCGCCGGACACGGCGGGCCTGCGCGGGGGAACGCCCCGTACGGAGAAGGCCCGTTGGACGGGCAGGACGTCGGCGGTACGGGGAGGGGCCGGCGCGGGCGGCAGGGCCCGGGGCAGCCGGGCCACTGCGTCCGGCGTGAACGGCGCGGTCGGTACCGAGGGCCGCTGGACCGGAGGGGCGGCGGAAGCACCGGAGCGGGGACCACGGCGCTCGGGCGTGACGACCGGCGCCGTACGGACGGGCACGCCCCCGAGCGGGGCGCCGAGCGGGGAGCGTCGCCGCGGGGGCGTGCGGACGGTTGCCGGGACGCGGGCGAGGGCCGTGGGTGACCCGGGCGCGGGAGCGGGAGCGGAGCGCGCCGGGTACGGAAGCGGCGCACCGAGCCCCGCGCGGGGAGGTACCGCACTGCGCTGCACCGTGGCCGGGGCCCGGTGCTCCGGTCCGGAGCCCGGGGCAACGGGCCCGTGCTGAGACCCCGTACGGCCGGGGACCGACGGGGGTACGGCCGCGGAGCGTCGCACCGGGGGCGTCGCCGTGCCGGGACGGGCGGCCGGGGGACCGCCGTCGGGCGCCGGGGCGGGGGAGCTGGTGGGCCGGCCGTCGTGCGGGGACGCGGAGGCCGCGGTGCGCTGGACGGGCTGAGTGGGGGGAAGGGGGGTCGGCCCGGGAGCGGCGTAGCGGGGGGTGGTGTGCGGAGCGGGCCGCGGCGACGCCGAGCCGCCGGTCCGCGGCGCCTCGGCCGGCGCGGGCATCGACCGCTCGGCGCGGATGGTGGGGCGGGCTTGCGGAGGAGCGGCGTGCGCCGCCGGCACGCCGGTACCGGCCGCCGGGACACTGCTCTCGGTCGGTAACGGCGTGGGCGTGTGGGGTCGGACGTCCCGCTGGACGGTGGGCCTGGCGGCCGTGCCGCCGGACACGGCAGAGGGGCGGCGGTCGGCAGTCGGGGCGGGCGGCGCCGCTCCGGGTGCGGGCGCCGGGCGCCGACCGGGCGAACCGGCCCCGGGCACCGGTGCCGGGGAGGCGGGTGCGGGCGACCTCTCGCCCGCGCCGGACGGGTTCGCGCCCGTCTCCCGGGAGCCGGCCGCTCCGGCGGGCCCGGCCAGGGGCGCTACGGACAGGGGTGCCCGCGTCGGCGCGACACCGGACGCGTCCGCGCGCGGCGCCGCCCCAGTGGACGGCGTGCCCGGCCGGGACACCGCACGCCGCGCGACGGACGCCACCTCGGAAGCCGAAGGCCCTCCCCTGGCCGGAAGCCCGGACCCGCCGGACTTGTCGGATCGGCTGGACCTGTCGGACCCGCTGGGCACGCTGGACGCGCCGAACCTGTCGGACCCGCTGGGCACGTCGGACGTGCTGGGCACGTCGGACCTGTCGGTCCCGCCCTGTACGCCGGACACGTTGTTCCCGCCGGACGCGCCGGACCTGCTGGGCACGTTGGACCTGTCGGTCCCGCCGGACCTGCTGGGCACGTTGGACCTGTCGGTCCCGCCGGACCTGCTGGGCACGTTGGACCTGTCGGTCCCGCCGGACCGGCTGGGCACGTTGGACCTGTCGGTCCCGCCGGACCGGCTGGGCAGGCCGGACCTGTCGGTCCCGCCGGACCCGCTGGGCACGTTGGACCTGTCGGACCCGCCCGGCACGCCGGACCCGCCGGACCCGCCAGACGTGCCGGGCTTGCCGGACCCGCTGGGCGCGCCGGACGCGCCCGACCCGCCGGACCTGCTGGGCACGTTGGACCTGACGGACCCGCCGGACCCGCCGGACGTGCCGGGCTTGCCGGACCCGCTGGGCACGCCGGACGCGCCCGACCCGCCGGACCCGCCGGACACGTTGGACCTGACGGACCCGCCCGGCACGCCGGACACGTTGTACGCGCCGGGCACGCCGGATCTGTCGGCTCCGTCGGGCACACGGGGCACGTTGGACCTGTCAGACCCGCCCGGTACGTCGGACCTGCCGGACCTGCCGGACCTGCCGGACCTGCCGGACCTGCCGGACCTGCCGGACCTGTCGGACCCGCCGGACGTGCCGGGCTTGCCGGACCCGCTGGGCAAATGGGGCCTGTCGGAGCCGCTTGGCCCGCCGGACCCGGCCGGCACGTCGGTGTGCGGTGTGGCGTCCTCGGGGCGGCGGACCGCATTTCGCTGTACCGGCGCGCCGAGTCCCGCCCGCCCACTGCCCGGAGCCATACGTTCCGGAGCCGGGGGACGGGGCGGGGTGGCCCGTACCGGAGCACCGTCCTGTACGGGGCCGTCCCGCAGGGGGCGGGTGGTCTGCGGCTCGCCCGTGGGCGGGGCCGGAACGACGGAGTCACCCGGGGAGGGCGAAGGGGCCGGGGACGTTGCCGTGGGCCCGGGGCGGGCGGCCGCAGCCCGCTGCGCCGGGGCCATGGGGCTCGGGGCGGAGGCGGACACGTCGGGGCCGCCCCGGTCGGCATCGGCCGACGGGGGCGCCGCCGGTATCGGAAGGGCGGTCCGGCGCGTAGCGGCCAGGGTGCGTTGGACGGCCGGGGCCGCGGGAGGCGCCTTGGACAGGAGCTGCCGCGTCCGGGGCGGAGCCGGCCGCAGGGGCGTCACCTGGACGCCACGGTTCACCGGCCCCGCCGGGGCGGGTTCCCCCTCCCGCGCCGGCGTCCGCGTCCGCGACGGGGCCGGTCCGCCGACGGGCGAGCGCGGTGTCCGGGGTGCCGGGGCTACGCCCACCGTCGGCACGGACCCGACGGCCCGGGCCCCCTCGCGTACCGAAGGGGCCCAGGCCGCCTCGGGGGACCGCGATTGCGCTGCGGACCACGTCTCCGTCGGGATCGCCCGGAGCGGCGCCACGGGCAGGCGCCGCACGGCGGGTGCGTCGGCCGGCCGGCCCGACGGCAGGTCCGGGACGGGCCGGCCGAGTCCCACGACCGGCCCGGCGGCCCCGGTCAGCGCGCCGGAGAGCAGACTGCCGCCCGCCGCGGGGTCCAGGACCGCGGGGGACGGCGCCCCGGTGAACGACGGGTTCTGCCAGGTCGGCAGCCGCCCGCCGAAACCGGCGTCCGCGACGCCCGTCGGCCCGTCGCCCGTGGTCCGCCGCAGCGGCGGCAGCCCGGCCCAGGCGGCGACGGCCACCGGAGCCGGGGCCGGCGCGGAGGGCGCGGGAGCCGTGCCCCCGGCGGCCGCCGCCGTGCCCGCGGGTCCGGTGCCCGGCGTCGGGGCGCTGCCGGGCGCCGCCGGGACGTCGTCGTTCCGTCGCCCCCGCAGCCGGTCCAGGAATGCCACTGCTCAGCCCTCCGGCGCGGCGCGCGTCACGAGGGACGCGATCTGCTGGGTGTACCGGCGCCGGTCCTGGTGTTCCAGGTCCAGGATCGCGTCCGGGCCCCAGTGGAAGTGGAAGGCGACGTACGCGATTTCCTCGTGCAGCCGGTCGGTCGCGTACGTCACGATTCCCCCAGGCGGCTCCCGCCGAGTTCCACCTCGAACGGCTCCGCACAGTGCGGGCACCGCACGGCCGCACGGGTGTGGCCCTCCGCGTTGATCTGGCGGTAGAAGTCCTGGAGGAACGCCAGGTCGGACGCGAACATGTTCTCCACGATCCCGTCGTGCACCATCGGCAGCTCGCCCAGCCGGGTGATGACCCGGCCGAGCAGCACCACCGAGAGGTACGCCGGGTTCTCCTGCACGCGCACGTCCCGCAGCGGGACCAGCTCGTCGCGCGCCGTGGACAGCCGCATGACACCGGCTCGGTGCACGGTGCCCGCGTCGTCGACGTACCCGCGCGGCAGCTCGAAGGGGAACTCGGTGCGCAGCGACTGCCGCGGTGCCGGATCGGCCGGCGGGACAGCGGGTGCGGCGGGTGCGGCGGCGGGTGCCGAGCGGGGGAACTCCGCCCCCGCCGCCGCGGTCTGGGTCGCCGTGGAGGCCGGAGCCTTGGCAGCCGAACGCCGCATTATTCGATGACCAGTTCTTCGAACACGATGGTGACGGACTCGGTCAGCGCCGCCGCCTCGCCGGCCTTCACCGTGCTGGTCTCGATCTTGCTGCACCAGGCGTTGCGCAGGTTGTAGCGCTTCACCGGGTTGTCCTGGTAGTCCATCATGATGATGGAGGCGTTCTTGCGGGCCGTGCTCATCTGGCCGCGGATCGAGTCGTTGATCCATTGCGTGAACGACCCCGACTGGGTCATGCCCCGCACGACCGTGCACTGGCCGTTCTTCTGCACGCCCGGCATCAGCGACACCTCGGGCCGGCCCTGCGCGCTGTTCTGCTGGAAGGTGATGACGTCCTGTTCGAGGGTGAGACCGCTGACCTCGGCGAGGTACTCGACCATCACCCCGTCGATCTGGAGGCCGAAGTTGTGTGACGTGAGGGCGTCACCCGGCTGGAGACTCATGTGTTCGCTGTCCTTCTGAAGAGGGGAGGGGCACGGGGAGGCGACGGGGACGGACGCGGGTTCCGTCCCCGGTCACTCCTCCAGCTCCCCGTTGCCGCTGGAGAACTGAGCCAGCCGGAAGATCACGAACTCGGCGGGTTTGACCGGCGCGATGCCGATCTCGCAGATGACCCGGCCGAGGTCGACCGACTCCGGCGGGTTCGTCTCCTCGTCGCACTTGACGTAGTACGCCTGCTCGGGGCTCTGCCCGAACAGGGCGCCGCTGCGCCACTCGTTGACCAGGAACGCGGAGACGTTGCGGCGGATGCGGGCCCAGAGGTTGTGGTCGTTCGGCTCGAACACCACCCACTGGGTGCCGATCAGGATCGACTCCTCCAGGTAGTTGAAGTACCGGCGGATGTTCAGGTAGCGCCAGGCCGGGTCGGAGGAGAGGGTACGGGCGCCCCAGACGCGGATGCCGCGGCCGGGGAAGGCCCGGATGCAGTTCACGCCGATCGGGTTGAGGAGGTCCTGCTCGCCCCGGGTGATCTGGAGTTCGAGGTCGACCGCGCCGCGGACGACCTCGTTGGCAGGGGCCTTGTGGACACCGCGCTCGCTGTCGTTGCGCGCCCAGATGCCGGCGACGTGTCCGCTCGGCGGCACCAGCCGGGACTGCCCGGTCGCCGGGTCGAAGGACTTGATCCAGGGGTAGTACAGGGCCGCGTACTTGGAGTCGTAGTTGGCCGTCTCCTGCCGCCAGACCCGGATGTCACGGGCGTTCAGGCCGGGTGGCGGATCGATGATCGCGACCCGGTCGCCCATCAGCTCGCAGTGCGCGATCAGACCGAGCTGGACCGCCTTGAGGGCCTCCAGGTCGATCGCCTCGCGCTGGTAGGCGGCCATCAGGTCGGGCACGGCGACCATGGAGATCTCGTCCACGGCCTCCAGGCCGCCGAAGCCCGTGCGGTCCGCCGAGTCGCCGAGGTACTGGGCCGGTCCGGGGTGGGATCCCTCCGCGCGGCCGGCCGGTGCGGTCGGCCCGACGGGCGCGGGCGGCGGCGCCGGCAGCGCCACGGTCTGGTTCTCGGGACGGGCCGGCGGCGCCGACGGGGCCGCCTCGGTCACGGCGATGAGCTTGGAACGTTCCTTGACGTGCGTGACGACGTACGCGCGGCTGCCCTTCTTCGCGGTCACGTCGAAGGTTTCCACCGGCTTGTCGCCGTCCTTGACGATCAGCTTGAAACGCTCGGCGGGCCCCTCGCCCTCGGCGTCGGCGACCTCGACGGACAGCGGGCCGCCGCGGCCCTGCGCGAGGGCGGCCACGGCGAAGGTACCGAGCGGCCGGGACTCGGCGGCGGGCAGCGCGGCCGGGGGCGTCGCACCGGCGACCGCGGCGGGCGCGGACTCCTGCCCCCGGCCCGCGGAGTCCTCGGCGGAGCCGCCGACGCGCACGACGTACGCCGCCGAACCGCCGTTGTTGAAGAACCCGTAGAGGGAGTGGGCGAGGTAGTAGCCGTCGGTGAAGTCGCCGAACGCCGCGACGTACTGGGTCCAGTTGGTCACCAGAGTGGGCTCGTTCAGCGGGCCGGTCGGCGCCAGACCCACGAACGCGGCCACCGACGTGCCGACTCCCTCGATCGGGCGCGAACCGCTCGCCACCTCCTCGACGTAGACGCCGGGCGACAGATAGGACGGCATGCTCTGCTCTCCTCGGGTACGAGACAGGACACCCCCACCTTGACGCGCGCGTCGCGCCCGTCGAAACGTCCCCCGGTACCCGGGCGGGGGCACCGTCGTTGCCCCCACCGGTGCCTGGAGGGGCAGCGCCGGGACGCGCGGCCGCGGGGACCGCCCCCGGCTGCCCCGAGGTCTGCCCCCGTGACTCCTGACCGGCGGCGGGCGCGCCGTTAGCGTGCCGGGGGTGAGCCTATGGACTTCCCTGGAACCCGCCTCCGTCACCGTCGACCCCGGCAGCAGTACGCGCGTGCGTCTACGCGTGCGCAACACCGGTGACGTGGTGGACGAGTACCGTTTCGAGCCCGTCGGCGACGTGGCGCCCTGGACGACCGCGGAGCCCGCGACCCTGCGGCTGTACCCGGGCACCACCGGGACGGTGGAGCTGACGTTCGCGCCGCCCCGGACCCCCGACGCCACGGCCGGGCCCAACCCGTACGCCGTGCGGATCACGCCGGCCGAGCACCCCGAGGCCGTGACGGTTCCGGAGGGGAACCTGACGATCACGCCGTTCGCCGAGGTGCGCGCGGAACTCGTGCCGCCGACCGTCAAGGGCCGCTTCCGCGGACGCCCCAGACTGGCGGTCGACAACCTCGGCAACACCAAGGTGACGGCGTCGGTCGCGGGCAGCGACACCGGGGACCACCTCGCGTACGAGATCCGCCCCGGCAACCTCCAGATCGAGCCCGGCCGGGCCGCGTTCGTCGACACGACCCTGCGGCCCCGGCAGATCATCTGGTTCGGCTCCAAGGAGGAGCGGCCCTACACCCTGGCGGTGCGCCGCTCCGGAGCCGAGCCGCTGGAGGTCGAGGGGACCTACGTCCAGCGCGGCTTCCTCCCGCGCTGGCTGGCCACGTCCTTCGGGCTGCTCCTGGCCCTGGGCGTCACCTTCGTGATGATCTGGATCGCCTACCAGCCGCAGGTCCGCACCGAGGCCACCGAGCAGGCGGGCTCCGCCCTGCCCACCGCCCTGCCCCTCTCCCCGCCGCCGCCCCCGCCGCCCTCGCCCAGCGCCGCACCGCAACCGCCGAAGACGGAGGAGCCCAAGGACGACGAGGCCGACGACAGCGCCGACGGCGGCGGGCAGCCGCCGGAGCCCTCGGAACCGCCGCCCGTGGTGCCCGCCGAGAACGTCCTGCTGCGCAACGCCGCCACCCGCATGTGCGCCGATCTGCCGGGCCGCGACAAGGGCGCGGTCAACACGGCCGTCCAGCAGGGCGACTGCGTCGAAACCGCCGGGGACAACCAGCTCTGGAACCTTGAGGTGAAGTACCCGAAGCTCGGGCCCGGCGGCAGTCCGCTCTTCCAGATCCGCAACGTCAAGGACCAGTTCTGCATGGACCTCGGCGAGTACGGCGGCCGGCCCGTGGGCACCGGCATCGGCGAGTTCCACTGCGACGGCACCACCGCCGACAACCAGCTGTGGTGGATCGAGCAGCAGGAGAGCGGCGACTACTGGATCCGCAACTACGCCAGCAACAACAAGTGCCTGAACGTGAACGGTGGGGCCGCCGCCGCGGACCGGCTGAACATCGCCGACTGCACCAACACCGGCAACCAGGAGTGGAAGGTCATCCGCCCCAAGGCCGACTGAGGCCCGCGGCGGCCGGTCCCACGGCGGCCGGCACGGTCACCGGGCCCGGCCGCCGGATCACCAGCCGCCCTCGCCCGGCACCAGCCGCCCCGCCTTGCGGTACTCCCGGCGGGCGCCCTCCAGGAGGTCCTCCGCCGTCACCTCGCCGCCGCGCCCGGCGGCGAGGTAGGCGGCGGTGACCACCGCGCAGCGGATGGAACCGCCGGCCAGCTCGAAGTCCCGGGCCAGCGGGGCCGCGTCGATGCCCTCGGCGGACGGTACGTGCGCCAGCCCGTGCCGCCACAGCGCGAGGCGCTGCCCGGCGTCCGGGAAGGGGAAGTCGACCACCAGGTCGAGCCGCCGGGTGAACGCCGCGTCCATGTTCGCGCGCAGGTTGGTGGTGAGCAGCGCGATCCCGTCGAACGACTCCAGCCGCTGGAGCAGGTAGGAACTCTCCATGTTGGCGTAGCGGTCGTGCGCGTCCTTGACCTCGGAACGCTTGCCGAAGACGGCGTCGGCCTCGTCGAAGAGCAGCACCGCGTCGGTCCGGTCCGCCTCCGTGAAGATCCGCTCCAGGTTCTTCTCGGTCTCGCCCACGTACTTGTCCACGACCGACGACAACTGGACCACGTACAGATCGAGACCCAGGTCGGCCGCGACGACCTCCGCCGACAGGGTCTTCCCCGTACCGGACTCCCCGGCGAACAGGCCGAGGACGCCCCGGCCCCGCCCGCCGCCCGCGCTGAGCCGCCAGTCGCCGAGCACACGGTCGCGGTGGCGGGCCCGCAGGGCCAGTTCGCGCAGCTGCCCGAGGGGCCCTTCGGGCAGGACCAGGTCCTCCCAGCCCACGGCCGGCCGGATGCGGCGGGTATGGCTCTCCAGTCCCGAGGCCGACTGGCGGCGCGCCGCGCGCCGCACATGGGCGGCGGTGACCGGACCGCCGTCGAAGGCGGCCAGCGCGCGTGCCGCCCGCGCCCCCCGCCGTACCCGGTCCCCGCCGAGCCGGTACGGGGCGACCGTCGCGGCCAGGTCGAAGCCGTCGGCGTCCGCGCCCAGCGCGTCCCGCCAGGCGGCCGTTCCCCCGTCCCGGCGGCCCGGCGCGTCCAGGACCAGGGGGTCCTCGGGGCACCAGTGCGGGTCGTAGGGGCGGGCATCGGCCAGCAGCACCGTCACGTCGGGTGTCGCGGCCAGCGCCCGCACCAGCGGGCCGGGCCGTTCGGGCAGCGACGGCACGACGACGGCCCGGCCGCTGAGGCGGGCCTCGCGCAGCAGCTCGGCGACGTGTTCACCGGGCGCGGCGCAGCACAGCGCGTCCAGGCCGGCGGCGCGCAGGGCCGCGGAGTACGCGGCCAGGCCCTCGCCCTCGCGCTGTTCGCGCAGGTAGACGGTGGCGGGTCCGGACTCCAGTAGGGCAGCGAGCCGGTGGGTGAACCGCTCGGCGGCGGTGTCGCAGGGCAGCGGCTCCGGCATCGGGCGCAGCAGGCCGAGCAGCGCGGCGTCCGGCGTGTCGTCGCCGAGGAGGTGCCCGGTCAGGCGGTCGGGCACGCGCAGCGAACGGGTCAGGAAGGGACGTTCGGGCTCGCCGACCTCCAGCAGGCCGAGGGCCGTGAGGGGCGCGGAGGCGTGCAGCCGGGCCCGGGCCGCGGCGGACCGCGCGGGTACCGCGCACAGGTCGAGGGCGAGGCCGACGGTGGCCCGGCGCCTGCTCACGTCGTCGTTGAGATAGCCGTAGAGCGGTTCGAAGGTCCGGTCGACGTCGGGAGCGAGGGCGACGAGCACGACGGCGACGTCGAGTGCGGTCAGACCCGCCCGCCCGGCCAGCCGGGCCAGCCGGTCGCCGGCCGCGTGCCCCTCACCGACCGGATGCCCGGCGTCGGCACCGGATCCGGTCACGTCGTCCGTCATCGCGGGCCAGGTGCCGAGGAGGTGGCGCACCGCCTCCTCGGACAAGTAGAGCCCGCGCAGGGGGTCGTCGGCGGTGGGATCGCCGGCGGTCCGCCGTTCGACGAGCGCCGACACCCGCCCGCGCAGCCCGTCGAGACGGGCGAGCAGCGCCCGGGCGGGGGCGCCGACGGCGTCGTCCGCCGGCGCCCCGGCGCCCGCCGTGTCCGGGCCCGGCGCCGAGACGGCGTACGGGGCGCTCACCGCGGGTCCGGGCGGCGGAAGGTCTCCTGGCGGGAAGCCGCGCCCTTGCGGGCGGCCCGTGCCTCCCGGGCGGCCGCCACCTGGCGGGGACGGTGCGAACGGCTTTCGGACGCCAGGCCGCCGTCCGGACCGGCGACCCGGAGCGTCGCGCCCTCGGTGACGGGCGGCCCCGCGTCGTACTCCGGGAAGGCCGGGAAGGGCGCGGTCACCACGAGGTCGAGGGACGGCTTCAGCTCGCCGCCGAGCGCGGACCAGATCTCGGCGAGCGACCGCGCCTCCGTCTGGGTTCCGGCCACCGTCAGCGGCACGGAAAGCCCCAGCGTCCGCAGGGAGCCGGGCAGTTCGTCCGGCGGCAGCACCTCGCGGGGCAGCAGCGTCGCGAGCACGGCGGACAGCAGCCGGTGTTCGTCCCGCGGGGTCTTCGTCCACGCCGTCACCAGGTACGACAGCCTGAACCAGCGCGGCGGCTGCCTCCGCCGCACCACCACGTCGAGGTCGTCCCGCACCGCGGTCTGCCCGCGCTGACGCCGGGCCACCTCCTCCCGGATGTCGTACAGGTAGGTGTTGATCACGGGGGCGTTGCGGCGGGCGGCCCAGTCACGGGTCGGCGCCTCGAAGGACACCTCGATGCCCGCCCCCGTCAACGCCCCGCCGCCCAGGAGGCCCTTGAGCATCTCGTCCACCTCGTGGATCACGCCTGCACTCCCGATTCCGCCCGCACGGCCGCATCCGGCCCCGCCCGTCGTCCACCGTCGATCGTCCCCCGGGCGGCCGCCCGGTTCGCAGGGGCACGGGGGACGGCAGCCGGGCAGTGCGCCCTGCCCCCGCGGACACGCCCCCGCCGCCTCCGGCTGCCCGGACGGTCAGATGTAGCCTTCCCGAAGGGCAAAAGCCACGGCATGGGCCCGATTGCGCAGGTGGAGCCGTGTGGTGAGACCGTGCACGACGTTCTTGACGGTCCGTTCGGAATAGGACAGCTTGCCCGCGATCTCACCGGTGTCGAAGCCCTCCGAAACCAGACGCAGGACGTCCACCTCACGGGAGGTGAGCCCCAGGAACGGCGCCCCCGGCGCGCCCGCCGCACCCCGGTGCAGCGTGCCCACCTGGTGGATGAGCCGGCCGAGCAGATCGGCGGGCAGGTCGCCGTCACCGCGGTGCGCGGCCAGTACCGCCTGCGCCAGCCGCTCGGCGGTGGCCTCGTGACGCCAGACGATCGCGCCGACACCGCACTCCACCACCTCCAGCAGCTCGTTCTCCCGCATCGCCCCCACCACCAGGACGACGCGCGCCCCCTCGCCGCGCACGATCCGGCGCAGCCGGGTCAGAGCCGCCTCGTCGAGAGCGTCCTCCACCAGCAGGGCCACCGTGCCCGGACCGGACTCCTCGCGCAGCTCGACCTCCGGGCGTCTGCGCAACTGGCCGACCGCTCCCTCGAAGCTGATCGGATCGGCGGCGGACACCGCCACCGGAACGCGCCGGTTCGTGGAGCCCGCGCAGCGGACCGGGGGAGAGGACGTGGTCGTGGTCCGGGATGAGTTGAGCAACCGTTTCCCCTGTTCGGCGGCCCACCCCGCAGCGCGGGCCGTAGCGGATGAGCAGCTCCCACCCTTCTGCGGGCGCCACGGGGACCGCAATCGTGGAGCACCACGAGCCACACCACGAGACCCCGTCGGCGACCACCACGAGACCGGCCTCCTGCCCGTGCGTCGCAGCAGGTCACGGCACGTCCCGTCGGAGTCGGGGCACTCCCGGACGCCGGCAGTGAGGTACGCCACTCCACACCACCCCGGCACGGATTCCGTCGTCTCACCCGGCGGCGGAGCACAACCCTTCAGCGCAGGAGGCACCCATGACCGAACCGCTCCTCGAACGCGACGGCGCCCAGACCCTGATCACGGACGAAACGGAACGGGCCCGCTCCGGTTCCGGCCGCCTGGTGCTGCTCCAGGGAGCCACCGGCACCGGCCGCAGCTCCGTACTGGAATCCGCCGTCCGGGACGCCGCGGGCCGGGGCCTGCGGGTGCTGCGGGCGCGCTGCTCGCCCGAGGACACCGCGGTGCCGTTCGCCACCGTGCTGCAACTCCTGGGACCCGTACCGGACTTCAGTGAACTCGGACCCGACCGTGACGACCGCGGGAGCGCCGCCCGGCTGTGGCGGCTGCTGCGTGCGTACGCGGCCGAGGGCCCGCTGCTGCTGGCGGTCGACGACGTCCACCTGGCCGACGCCCCGTCACGCCGCTGGCTGCGCGAAGCCGTACGCCACATCGACCGATTACCGCTCCTGCTCGTGGCGAGCGAACGCAGCCAGTACGACATCGACTCCCGCAGCGCCGGGCTCGCCCGGTCCCTGCCGCCGTCCCTCGTGCGCACCCACACGATCGACCCGCTCAGCGACACGGCCGCCGCGCGGCTCGTCCGCGCCGCCGTGCCGGCGGCCGGACCCGACTGGACGGCGGAGTGCTTACGGGCGGGCGCGGGCAGCCCGCTGCTGCTCCACGCCCTGCTCGACGACCTCGGCGGCGCCCGGGAGACCGGCCCCGTGGCGGACACGGTCCCGCCACTGCCGGACACCTGCGCCGCGCTGTATCCCGGCAGCTACCCGGCGGCCGTATCGTGGTGGCTGGACAGCGCGGGCGCCGCGACGGCCGAGGTGGCCCGCTGCCTCGCGGCGCTGGAGGAGGCGTGGCCGGACGCGGAGGAACAGCCGCCCCGGCGCGAACCGGGCACCCCGCTGGTACCGGACGTGGCCGGGGTGCTGGCCGAGGCCGCCGGCGCGGATCCCGCACGGGTCAGCGGCTGGCTCACCGCGACGACCCGCATCGGACTCCTGCGCCCGGACCCCACCGGCCTGCCCCGTTTCGCCCACCGGCTGCTGCGGGACGCCGTGCTGAACGGCTGGCCGACGGAGCGACGGGAGGCGGCGCACCGGGTGGCGGCGAAGGCGATGCTGCGCCGCGGAGACCGCGTCGAGGCGGTCGCCGCCCATCTGCTGCGCGCACCGGGCGACGGGCTCCCCTGGGCACTGCGCGTCCTGCGGGACGCGGCGACGGTCGCGGTGCACGACGCCCGCCCCGGCGACGCCGCCGGCTACCTGCGCCGCGCCCTGGACGAACCGCTTCCCGACGACCGGCGCCAGCAGCTGCTGACCGAACTGGGCTCACTGGAGTACGCCTCGGCCGACGGCACGGTCGCGATCGCACGTCTGGCGGAGGCACAGCACCTGCCCGCCGCGCCCCGGGACCGGGTGCGTGCGGCCGTCGCCCTCGGCACGGCCCTGGTCGGCCGCGGCGAGGTCACCACGGCACTGGAGGTGCTGCGGCGCACGGAGGGCGGTCTGGAGGGACACCCGGGGCTCACCCGCACCGTGCAGACCGCCACCGCGCTGCTGTCCGACGCCGACCTCGCGACCCGTCAGGAGACCTACCGCAGGCTCTCCGAGAGCGGCGAGTACGCGCCGGAACTCGTCGGCACCGCCAGCCGGGCCCTGCTGGTGCGGTACGAGGCGACGGCCGGGCTGATCTCGGCCGGCACGGCCATGAACCGCGTACGGGCCCTGCTCGCCCAGCCCTCCGACCCGCTGGCCGAGCCGTTCCTGCTGGGGACGGCGGCGGCGGTCGCCGAATGGGCCGGCGAACTCGACGAGGCCGAGCGGCTCGTGGACCGGGGCCTGGCCGGCCAGCACCCCGCACTGCTCCACCCCATGGAGCACGCCCTGCTCAACACCCGCGCGGACATCGCCGCGGCCCGCGGAGACGTCGCCCGCCTGATCGCCGTGCGCGGCGACGGCGCGGCCGTCGCCGCGCGCGCCCACAGCGGCCCCTCCAACCGGGACGCCCACGTGCTGATGGCCCTCGTACACACGGGGCGCGCACAGGAGGCCGCACGGCTCGCCGACGCCTTCGACCTGAGCCGGGCCCCGGAATCATGGGAGCTGAACCGCTTCCTCTACGCGCGGGGAGTGCAGCGCCTCGCCGCCGGCGACCCGGCGGGCGCGCTCCACGACTTCCTGGAGTGCGGCCGCCGCCAGACCGCCCGTGAGGTGCTCAGCCCGGTCGTCACCCCCTGGCGGACAGCGGTCGCCCAGTGCCGCCTCGCGCTCGGCGGCAGCCAGGAGGCCCTGGCCCTGGCCACCGAGGAGCTGCGGCTGGCCCGGGTGTGGAACACCCCGCGGACGGTGGGACGCGCGCTGCGCGTCCTCGGCGCGGCGACCGGCGGCCGCCGGGGACTGGACCTCGCCGAGGAGGCGGTCGAGACCCTCAGGGACGCGCCCGCCGACGCCGGAATGGAACTGGTCGAGGCCCTCCTCGCCCAGGGCCGCCAGCTCCTCGCCGCCGGCGAACGCGGGCGCGCCCGTGACCGGCTGCGCGAAGCGGCGGACCTCGCCGAACGCAAGGGCGGCCTGCGGCTGCTCGCCCTGGCCGAGCAGGCCCTCCGCGAGGGCGGCGCCCGGGTCCCGGCCGCTGCGCGGACCGGTTCGGGGGCCCTGACGGGCAGCGAGCGCCGCATCGCGGAACTCGCCGCGGCGGGGCGGACGAACACCGAGATCGCCGACCTGCTGCACCTGGCCCGCCGCACCGTGGAGACCCACCTGACCAGCACCTACCGCAAGCTCGGCATAAGGCGCAGGGCAGACCTGCCCGCCACCCTGGCCCGCGCCCGCCCCCCGGTCGCCGATGTCCCGGAACCGGCCTGACACCGGAGCGGGCACCCGCCGCCGGTTCGGGGAGCGACTTCGACGGCGACACGACCTGGTTCCGCGACCCCCTGCGAGGTGGCGGCCGTAGGGTCGGTCCTGTTCCCGAGGAGGACTTCAAATGCGCAGCGTGACCTACTCGATGGGTGTCTCCCTTGACGGCTACATCGTCGGGCCGGACGGCGGCTTCGACTGGACGACGCCCGAAGAGGAGGTCTTCCGCTTCTGGATCGACGAGATCCGACAGGTCGGCGTCCACCTGATGGGACGACGGCTCTACGAGACGATGCTGTACTGGGAGTCCGCCGACCAGGACCCGTCGCTCGGCGCCCCCGAACGGGAGTGGGCCTCGCTCTGGAACCCGCTCCCGAAGGTGGTGTTCTCCACGACGCTGTCGACGGTCCAGGGCAACGCCCGCCTGGCCTCCGGAGCGCTGGCGGAGGAGATCGAGCGGTTGCGGGCCGAGCCGGGGGACGGCGACATCGCGATCGGCGGCGCGACCCTCGCCGCCGAGGCGGCCGCGTCGGGTCTGATCGACGAGTACCAGGCCATCGTCCACCCGGTGCTGGTCGGCGGTGGCATCCCGTTCTTCCCCCGGGACGAGCGCCGGGTGGATCTCGAACTCGTCGACACCCGCACCCTCGGCTCGAAATGCGTCTACCTCCGCTACCGCGTGGCACGTCGGCCCCCGCCTCAGGCGAGCCCGTAGGGGGACCCCCGGCCGAAGCCCCGCAGCGCCCTCCGCCGTGAGCCGCCCCCGTCCAGCATCCCGACGGGGGCTCGGTGGCCGGCCGGGTGGTCGCGCGGGGCGGGGACACCCTCGCCTACCGGAGCGGCGACGCCCATCTCACGCTCGACGGCAAGGTCCTCGCGGAACCGTACACGGACCACGCCGTCGTGAGCGGCGGTTCGGACGACTTCGAGGTGAAGGTGCCCGAGGGGAGACTCATCGTGCTGCCGGACAGCCGCTCCACGCCGATCAGCGACCAGTTCGAGCCCGAGGAAGGGGCCGCGTCCTCCGAGGAGACCGGCACGTTCCCCGTCTCGGCGGTGCAGTACCGCGTCGTCGCCGCGGACGGGAATCCCGCGGCGGCCTGGGGCGTCGGCGGGGCCGCCCTGTTCGGCGGTCTGGTCCTGATCGCGGTGGGCGCGACCCTGGCGTTCGCCTCTCGGGTCGTCCGCCGCCGGGCCGAGCGGGCGGTCGTCTACCCCTGGAGCTGACCGCCGAGGAGACCCGTACCGGCCCTCAGGTCGACGCGGATGTCCCCACGGCGACCGCCATCCTCCGCCAGGGACTCGAAACATGGCTCGGCGACCTGAAGGCCACCGCCGAGGCCCGCACCCACTGATGAGCCACCCCGGCGTACCGGCCCTGACCGGCGGCCACGTTCACCGGGGCGGCTCGCACCGCCTGGGCAGCGTCACGGTTCCGGGCCGGTGCTCGAAGGTGTCCATGACCAGCCACTCGTCCAGCTCGGGGTCGTACAGGTTCTGGACGCCGAACTGCAGTACCTGCCAAAAGGTGCCCCGGTCGTTCTCGTCGACGTAGATGTCGCCCAGGGCGAGCGGCAGACGCGGGTAGTTGCCGGGAGGCAGCTCCGGGAGGACCACGCCCACCCTCCAGTGGTTCACGTGCCGCTGCGGGGTGCGCCGCAGGGTCTCCCGCCCGACGAACCGGGCGTTCTCGAACCCCTCATTCAGTTGCTCCAGGTTGAAGCCCGGGATGCGTGAGCAGGGGTGTTCGGTCAGGCCGGGCCATTTGTACGTCAGCGTGTAGAGCGTGTCGTGGTAGATCAGGTTGGTGAACCAGATCGGGTACTGCGGTCCCCCTGCGGTCATCTGGCTGTCGCCGTCCCGCCCTTCCCAGGTGAACGGCACCGTGATGTCCAGGTCCCGGACGATCCACTTGCCCTTGCCGCGGAAGTCGCGGGGGAGCCGGGGCGGAGGCGGCGTCGGGGAGGAGTCCCCGACCGACGGCGCGGTCCCGGTCCGGGGCTGGGCGCCGACCGAAGGGGGCGCCCCCAGGACGAGGGCGATCGCTCCGGCAAGAACCGCCGACGTGGCCGTCCGACGTCTGCCCTTCCAACCCATGGTCTACCTCGGCTGTCGCGTCGGGCGCCGTCACGGCGCGGGACAATCATGGACATGCTGGGACAAAGTCCCCGCAATCAGAGATTCCGAAACCGATCAGCCGGATCTCAGGGCCGCCAGGAAGTCCAGTCTGGTTTCGAGGCCGGACAGGTCG
This sequence comes from Streptomyces sp. NPDC006512, assembly GCF_040611935.1. Lineage (NCBI taxonomy): Bacteria > Bacillati > Actinomycetota > Actinomycetes > Kitasatosporales > Streptomycetaceae > Streptomyces > Streptomyces sp. NPDC006512. Next base: position 249,271 of record NZ_JBEXPG010000003.1, read on the forward strand.
CGGCCGGTGAGTTGTTCGATGCGGGTGACGCGGTGGCGCAGGGAGTTGGTGTGCAGGTGGAGTCGCGCGGCGCAGGTGGTCCAGGACGCGTCGCAGTCGAGGAAGGTGCGGAGCGTGGTCACGAGGTCCGTCCGGTGGCGTCTGTCGTGATCGCGCAGGGGGCCGAGGAGGCGGTCGGCGAAGGCTCGCCGGGTGTCGGCCGGGATGAGGGGGAGCAGGGACAGGATGTGGGTGGTGAGGTCGTCCGGGCCCCGCACGGTCACCCGTTCGTGGCCGGCCCGGGCGATCCGTAGGGCGTTGCGGGCTTCTTCGAGGGCGCGCCGGGCGTTCCCGGGTTCGTCCACCGGAACGCTGACGCCGACGCAGACGCGGTCCGTCGGGCCGAGCCACCGCGCGAGTGCCGCCGAGAGGCGGCGCTGGAGGGCGGCGCAGTCGAGGGACGGGTCGGGGAGGCCGGTCGTGGGCTCGGGCACCAGGACGAGGAGGACGGCCTGTTCGCCGTCGACGGTGGAGGCGATGTCCTGCGGCGACACCCGCACCGGGCCGTCCGGTTGGAGCAGGGCCTCCTCCATGAGCACGCGCAGGGCCGCGGCGGGGACGGGGCGGCCCCCGTGCCACTCTCCCCGGGCGACCACGAACTGTTCGCGCGGCCAGGTCAGCTGCCCGCTGACGATGGACTGCGCGGTACTGCGCAGCCGGACGGGTATCTCCTCGGCCGGGACGGTGCCGTGCAGCAGTTCGAGGGCCCGGCCGGCGAGGTCCCGGAGCGCGGCCTTCGACCGCTCGTGCGCGGATCGCGCGTCGGTGACCAGCTCGACGAGCCGGCCCAGGAGTTCCGCGTCCGGTGCGGGCCAGTCCGACGTGTCGGCCTCGACGACGACCAGCCAGTCGCCCAGCTCTTCGGCATGCGACCCCGGCCCGAGGGCGTCGGGAACGCCGGAACCATCGGAACCATCGGAAACACCGGAAACACCGCGAACACCGGGTACCTCGCTCGCGTCGGGTACCGCCACGAGGGAGTAGGGCCGGCCCCCGACCGTCACCACGTGGGGAGCCGCCGCCTCGCGTGCGCGGCGCGCGGCCAGGTACCTCGCGGCCAGCGCCGCCGCGGTCCTGGCGCGCAGCGGGGGCCGGGCCCCGGATATCTGACGGCCGGTCGCGGACAGCACCCGTACGTCGACACCGAGGCTCTCCCGCAGGAGGTCGAGCACCAGGTCCGCCGAGCTCTGGTCGGCGAGGAGCATCCGGTGGCGTTCGACCACGGCGGCGAGGCTGCCGACACCGTCCTGCCGGTGCAGACGGTGCAGGACGTGTTCGGTGACCGCGGCGAACGAGGTTTCCGGTCGCACCGCGACGAGGGGGAGGCCGTGGCGGCGGCAGGCGCGCACCAGGTCGTCCGGAACGCGTTCGTGTTCGACCTCGCCGGCGGCGAGGGCCGTGACACCCGCCCGGGCGAGGACGCGTACGAAGGCCTCGGCGTCTCCGTCCTCGCGCCACCAGGCGAGCCCGGTGAGGACGAGTTCGCCGCCGGTGAGGAAGCGGCCGGGGTCTGCCCGGTCGATGGTCGGGACGGCGGATATGGCTCGATCGAGCATGTCGTCGCCGAGGTCCGCGCCCGCGAGCGGACGCAGCCCCAACTCGTCGACGTTCAGGAGTTCACGTAGCCGCATGATCGCCACCCTCTCATGCCACGTCATCCGCAGGACATGGATCACCACAGGTCACCGGGGTGGCGCGGTGAGAAAGCACCGTCTTCCACAGGTACCGGCGCAGCGGTCTCTGAGTGATCGGTGACTGCCCCGTCCCGCTGTCCGCGCTGTCTACTTCTGAGCGTTCGGCCGACAGCGACCAGCGAGTTCAGGCCCCGGATCGGCCGAACCGGAACGGGGCGGGGAGCGTCGTGCGGCGCGCCGCGCACGGGGGTCGTGGCACCCGGCGATCCCCGCTCCCGCCGACAACATCCGGAACGTCAGGAAGAGGCGGTCACATCATGGCTGGTACCACCAGCGGCATCCCCACCAACGTCACCCAGGGCTCGCGGACCACGGGCGGCGTCGGCGAGTCCACGCTGCGCCCGGACGGCACCTTGAAGGTCACCGGCGAGTTCGCGTACTCCTCGGACATGTGGCACGAGGACATGCTGTGGGGCCAGCTCCTGCGGTCCACGGTCGCGCACGCGGAGATCGTCTCCATCGACACCTCCGAGGCCGCGGCCGTGCCGGGCGTCCACGCCGTCATGACCTACGACGACCTGCCGGCCGCGATGAAGAACTACGGCATGGAGTTCCAGGACACTCCGGTACTCGCGCACGGCAAGGTGCGTCACCACGGTGAGCCGGTCGCCCTGGTCGCCGCCGACCATCCGGAGACCGCGCGCCGCGCCGCGGCGAAGATCAGGATCGAGTACCGGGAACTGCCCCTCGTCACCGACGAGGCATCGGCGACCGCCCCCGATGCCGTACTCGTGCACGAGGACCGCGACGACCACCACATCGGTCACGTCCCGCACCCGAACATCGTCCACCGCCAGCCGATCATCCGCGGCAACGTGGCAGAGGCCCGCGAGCGCGCCGACGTCATCGTGAAGGGCGAGTACACCTTCGGCATGCAGGACCAGGCCTTCCTCGGCCCGGAGTCCGGCCTCGCGGTGCCCTCCGAGGACGGCGGCGTCGACCTGTACTGCGCCACCCAGTGGCTGCACTCGGACCTTCGGCAGATCGCCCCGGTCCTCGGCCTGCCCGAGGAGAAGGTGCGGATGACGATGGCCGGAGTCGGCGGCGCGTTCGGCGGCCGGGAAGACATCTCGATGCAGATCCACGCCTGCCTCCTCGCCCTGCGCACGGGCAAACCGGTGAAGATCGTCTACAACCGGTTCGAGTCCTTCTTCGGCCACGTCCACCGGCACCCGGCGAAGCTCTCCTACGAGCACGGGGCCACCAGGGACGGCAAGTTGACGCACATGAAGTGCAAGATCGTGCTCGACGGCGGCGCCTACGCCTCGTCCACGGCCTCGGTCGTCGGCAACGCCGCGTCCCTCTCGGTCGGCCCCTACGTCATCGAAGACGTCGAGATCGAGGCGATCGGCCTCTACACGAACAACCCGCCCTGCGGCGCGATGCGCGGCTTCGGCGCCGTCCAGGCCTGCTTCGCGTACGAGGCCCAGATGGACAGGCTCGCGGCGGAACTGGACATGGACCCGGTCGAGCTGCGGCAGCTCAACGCCATGGAACAGGGCACGGTCATGCCCACCGGCCAGGTCGTGGACTCACCGGCCCCGGTGGCCGAACTGCTGCGCCTGGTCAAGGCCCGCCCGCTGCCCCCGGTCCGCCAGTGGGAGACCGCAGACGGAGAGGCGGACGTGCGCGCGCTGCCGGGCGGCCTGTCCAACACGACGCACGGCGAGGGCGTCGTCCGCGGCGTCGGCTACGCGGTCGGCATCAAGAACGTCGGCTTCTCCGAGGGCTTCGACGACTACTCGACCGCCCGGATCCGCCTGGAGGTCATCAACGGCGAAGCGGTCGCCATGGTCCACACGGCCATGGCGGAAGTCGGCCAGGGAGGCGTCACCATCCACGCGCAGATCGCCCGAACCGAACTCGGCGTCCAGCAGGTGACCATCCACCCCGCCGACACGCAGGTGGGCTCGGCCGGGTCGACCTCGGCGGGCCGCCAGACGTACATGACCGGCGGATCGGTGAAGAACTCCTGCCGCATCGTCCGCGAGCGGGTCCTGGAGATCGGCCGGCGCAAGTTCGGCGCCCACCACCCGGCGTGGGAGGGCGCCGAACTGCTCCTGGAGGGCGGCAAGGTCGTCACGGACGGCGGCGAGGTCCTCGCCTCCCTCGCGGACGTCTTGGAGAACGAGGTCGTGGAGGTCGAGGAGGAGTGGCGCCACCGCCCCACCCAGGCCTTCGACCTCGTCACCGGCCAGGGCGACGGCCACGTCCAGTACTCCTTCGCCGCGCACCGCGCGGTCGTGGAGGTGGACACGGAACTGGGCCTGGTCAAAGTCGTCGAGCTGGCCGTCGCCCAGGACGTGGGCAAGGCGATCAACCCGCTGTCCGTCGTCGGGCAGATCCAGGGCGGCACCCTCCAGGGCCTGGGCGTCGCCGTGATGGAGGAGATCATCGTCGACCCGAAGAGCGCGAAGGTCCGCAACCCCTCCTTCACCGACTACCTGATCCCGACCATCCTCGACACCCCGACCATCCCGGTCGACTACCTCGAAATGGCGGACCCGAACGCGCCCTACGGAGTGCGCGGCATCGGTGAGGCCCCGACCCTGTCGTCCACCCCGGCCGTCATCGCGGCGATCCGGGCGGCGACCGGCCTGGAACTCACCAAGACGCCGATCCGCCCCGAGCACCTCATCGGGGCCTGACCCGGCCCACACGGTTCCAGGGCGCCGCCGCCCCGTCGGCAGTGGCGCCCGGCGACCCACAGGGAGGCCGCCGGCCTGGGACGCCACCTGCCGACCCCGCCGTGTGGATCATGCGGAGGTACCGTACGCACGACACGTGCGGGGCGAACGGGGGCGGTATGCGGGTGACGAGTACGACGATGCGGGCGGTTGACGAGACGGTCGACGCGGTCAACGGGCTGACGGCACGCTGGGCGGAGCGGACGGACGGCGGAACGACGTTCTCCGCCGCGGGCGTCTGGCCGCTCCTGGCCTTCCTCGCCGACGCCGCGAGCGGTGAAACCCGCGCGCAACTGGCCGAGGCCGTCGGACTTCCCGCCGAGCGGGCGGCCCGGGCGGCACGTGAGGGCATCGTTGCCCTCGACGCCCTCCGGGGAGTGGACCTGGCGGTGGGCCTGTGGAGCAGCCGCAAACTGAAGGTGCGCGAGGAGTGGGCCGCCGGACTGCCCTCCCATGCGCACCGGAAGCTCTCCGGCTGGCTCCGGCACGACCGGAAGGCACTCGACGCCTGGGCGGCGGAGCGGACGCGCGGACGCATTCAGCGCATGCCGGTCGAGCTGAACAAGGATTCCCTCCTGGTGCTGGCCAGCGCACTCGCCCTGGAGACCCGGTGGATACGCCCCTTCACCCCTGACTCGGCCAGACCCGTGTCGGGCCCCTGGGAGGGCCGCGAGCTGGCCGGCCTGAGCCGCACCACCGCACTGCTCGACCGCGTCGGTGTCGCGGACACGCCTGACGGGCAGGTGACCGACCTCAGGGTGGTGGGCACCGGCGGCATCGACGTGCATCTGCTCCTCGGCGAGGAACAGATGACCGCGGGCCGGGTACTGAAGGCCGGTGTGGACGTCCTCGCGGGCCGCCACCGGCTCGTGCCGGGCAGCCGCCTCCCGTACGGAGAGGCCGGACCCGGTGTGCGGGTGGCCGAGGTGCGCAGTTTCCGTCCCGTCCCGCCGAGGCTGCACGTCAGCACCGTCGCCTTCGACATCGCCGCCAACCACGATCTGATGGCGCGGGCCGACCTGTTCGGGCTGGGTTCGGCGGGCGACCCGTCCGCCGGGCACTTCCCCGGGATCAGCGGCCGACCCATGGCGATCGGCTCCGCGAGACAGGCCGTCACCGCGGCGTTCACCGACGAGGGGTTCAAGGCCGCGGTGGTCACCGCCATGGAAATGGCCGCGGGAAGTGCCCCGCTTCCCGAGGAGAAGTACGTGAACACCGAGGTGTACGCCACCTTCCGCCGCCCCTTCGGCTTCCTCGCCGTGCACCGGGCCTCGCGCCTCGTCCTCACGGCCGGCTGGGTCACGGATCCGAACCCGTACCGCGAAGCGCGGGGCGAATGGTGACGCCGTCGGCCGACCGGGCCGGTCGGCCCCTGCTCGTCGGGCGGTTCCCGCCCGGTGTCGGCCTTCCGGGTCAGCCCGGCGTGAGCCCGACGGGTTTCAAGGTCGTCCCTGCTGTATATTGGATCTCGTACTCGCGGCCGTGAACGGCGGCTGACGGGTCTGGCGTTGGTGGTCCAAGGAAAGACACCCCACTTCCCGTGGGGGGATGCAGGTGCAAGGCCTGCCCAGCGCTCAACCAAGGCCCCGGCCTCCTTCAGGAGACCGGGGCCTTTTTGCCGGTCCCGAACCCGAATCGGGCGGCCATTGAGGCCCTCGGCCTCATACGAGGGTGACAGCGGCCCCGGAACTCACCCAACCGGGCGTCACGACGGTGGCCAGCGCGTCCAGCCGGGCGTGATGGGCCTTTGCGATGGCCCGCAGTACCAGCGGGGAGTGGGGCAGGTCCTGCTGCGCCTCGTTGGTCATGACGCACCGTTCGCTGGAGCGCACGAACTCCACGCACAGGGCGGACCCGATCCACGCCCTGCACCCGAACCATTCGTCTTCGACGAACGCGCGGGTGCCCGGTGGGGTCCGTATCAGGAGGTTCGGCCGGAAGCGTCTCTCGTCGACCCGAACCCCGGGGACGGCCGCGCGCACCCAGTCGAGGGTGGCCGTGGTCAGGACGCTGAGCGGGAGCTGGTCGAAATGGGAGATCGTTTGCTCGCGGGCCAGTTCGACGTCGTCCCGGCCGAGGTATCGGCGAAGGTAGGCGGTCGGTTCCGCGACGGTCACGCCGTCCGGATCGAGCAGCTCGGGCCGCTCCGTCCCCTCCGGGTACCGAGAGCGCAACTGCAACAGGCCGGGCATCCGGCGGAACCTTCGGGTGTTCTTCCCCGAGCCGAACCTGCCCTCGCCGTCGCGCACCGCGAAGAGGCGGTCGCCGACGAGACCGCGGGGGTCGACGTCCGCTCGCTCCAGTCGTTCGCCTCCCGTCGACTTGATCGGATACCGCCAAATGCGCTCGACCGTTCCCACCGTGTGAGTCATTCCGCAGAGGCTACAAGAGAGTTCCTGCCCGATTTCGGGCAGGAAGTGGGAGGTTGACACCCTGTGTAGGGCCCCTACGGGCGAACGGCAACCGCATCGACGCCAGACGCGCGCAGTTTGCGGGCCAGGAACTCCATCTCAGGCATCGTGCCCGAGTGGGTTCCGGCCGCGATCTCCCGCAGCAGGGTCTTGACCTCCGCCAGACCGATGCCGAGTTCTGCCCGCAGAACCCGCATGACCGCGGTGTTCCTCGCTGTCGGGTCCACCTGGAGGCGGGCCGGCCCCCGCTCGGAGAGCAGCCGGCCCCGCAGTGCGGACGGCAGCTCACCGCCGCAGTCCGCCACGGCGAAACCGCAGGCCGCACAGCGGGACTCGGTGTCCCAGACCACGGAGCCGTGGACCAGCGTTTGGACGCCCCAGCACTCCAGCTCCGCACCGCAGTCCGGACAGCCGGCCGAGTAGCCGATGGCCTCGGAGACCGTCTGATCCATATCACCACCCCTTCGACGAGTCGAGGCTAGACGACGAGCGAGCGCATGCGACACGAGCGGTGGCGCAGCCCGCCGCCGCCGTCGCCCGCCACCGCGCCGGCCGGCCGGTTTCACCACGCGGGCAGGTTGAGGCGGTACTCGCGGCAGGAGTCCCCGCGCAGGGACTCGGCCAGTGCGGCGACGTGCTCGGCCTGCGCCTCGGACAAGTACCGGAGCTCCCACAGCAGCCCGGCGGCGTCCAGGGCCTCGGGAGCCGGACGCGGTGGCGGCTCGGGCAGGGTGACGCCGGTCAGTACGGCCAGTTCGCCGGCGTCGATCCCCAGCAGGGCGGCGAAGTCCGTCACCAGGCGGGGCGTCAGTTCCTTGCGGCCCGCGCCGATCACACCGTAGGTGGACGGTGACAGGTAGGTCGGCGTCAGGACCGCCATCACCCGTGCCAGGCCCGACCAGCGCAGGTTGCGATGGCAGAACATGCGGATCAGCCGGCCGCCCGGGCCGTCGCCGATGTGCGCGAACTCCCACGGCGCGAAGGGCGAACGGGGTTCCTCCCGCGGCAGTGAGCGGACCAGGTGGAGGAGTTCCCGCCGGTCCGCCGGGGGGAGGTGGGCCGCGTTCATCACGATGCGCGGGGCGAACGGGGCGGCCGCCTGGTCCGTCGGCGCCATGTCGTCGGGCACGTCCAGCCCCGCGAGGACGAACAGGTCGACGGCGTGGAGCCCGAGCGTGGCCGCGAGCTGCCGCAGCACTTCCTCGTCGGGCGCCTCCCCCGCGAGCACGAGCCGCACCGCCTCGGCGCCCGCCCCGGCAGGACCGTCGGAGGCCCGGGCCTGCGGCCCGGACCGCCTGCGGTCGGGCAACCACGGCAGGACCGCGGCGAGTTCGGGGGATTCCGTCATCCCCCGACCCTAAGCCGAACGGCCCGCGGACCGCCGCCCGGATGGGCTCGGTGCCGGGGCGTCCGCGCCCCGCCCCTCAGGGCCGCAGACCGGCCCGCCTCAGGGTGACCTCGGACAGCTCGGCGATGACCTGCTGGTCACCGCGCCGCCACGCGTCGGCGAGACCGCCCGCAGGGGCCGGGAGCGCGGCGAGGTCGCGCAGCGAGCCGGTGAGGGCGCGCAGGGCGAGCAGGTCGGCGCCTCCGGGCCCGTCGAGGAGGCGACGTACGGTGGCGCCGCGCCGGATCCAGCGCAGGCGTGCGGGGAGCCACAGGAGGAGCACGAAGGCCACCGGGAGGACGATCAGTACCGTGGCGGCCAGGTCGGCCACCTGGCCGACGGCGTCCTGGAGCGACTGTCCGGCGTCGGCCAGCCCCGTCCCGGCGCCGGCCGCCGACCGGAGCGGCTTTTCGAGCAGGCCGCCGACGAGCGGCACGTTCGAGGCCGCGTCCCCGGCGTTGTCGAGTGCGGTGGCGAGGCCGTCGCCGGAGCTCTCGACCCTCCGCCCCGGCTCGGCGAGCCGCATGATCGCCCCGTGGACGGCGAGGGCGAACCACACCGCGACGGCCATCAGGGCCACGGCGATCAGGTCCGCGAGTACCTGGCGGTTCCGACGTGCTGGGATCTGAGCGTAGAAGCGCATCTGCGGGCTCCCGTCCGGGGCAGGGCGTCGAGGAGGACCGGCCCCCGCCGGGGAGGCTCGGCCACTCGGTCGACCGTACGCCGCAGGCGGTGCTTCCACGGGTGTCCGTGCCGGAATGTCCACGACGTGAGCCGGAAGCCGGCTGTGGGCGGGCGGCGGGCGGCGTGGGAGGCGGCCGGCCGTAGGATCGGCGGGTGAACCCTGCGCTGATCCTGATCGACCTGATGCCCCGTATCGTCGCCCTGCCGCTGGCCCCGTACTCCGGCACCGAGGTGGCGGAGCGCTGCCGCCGGCTGGCCGAAGCGTTCCGGGGACGGGGACTGCCCGTGGTGGTGGTGCGGGTGGAGCGGCCCGGCGTGGCCGAACAGCCGCCCGGCAGCGGGTACGTGGAGGGGCTCGTGCGGCCCGGGGACGTCGAGATCGTCAAGCGGACCGTCGGGGCCTTCGAAGGCACCGGGCTGGACGAGCGGCTGCGCGAGCGGGGCGTGGACACGGTCGTCCTCGGCGGCCTGGTGACCACGATGGGGGTGGCGGCGACCGCCTGGGCGGCGTCGGACCGCGGGTACGAGGTGGAGTTCGCGGAGGACGCCATGTCGGGCTTCGCCGCCGACGAGCACACCCTGACCGTGCAGCGGGTCTTCGCCCGGATCGGCGAGGTCCGGACCACCGCGTCCTACCTCTGAGGACGCGGTGGTCGCCACGCCGCGCCCCCGGCCGGGCGCCGGGCGGCGTCCGGCTGAGGTGCGGTGACGCGCTCGCCCGCCCCCCGTGGACAGGCGACCGCGTCACCGCAGGATCAGTACCAGCCCGTACAGCGCGTGGTGCCGGTCGTGTCGTTCCACGCGCAGGCCCGCATCACGTAACCCGCGTCGTCGTACGCGGGGGTGTGCGTGTCGCTGCCGGAATTGACGGTGGTCATGCCCATGGGCCCGGTCCAGGTGCCTCCGCCGTTGGAGGAGCGGTCCACCCACACCTTGTCGCCCGGGTCGGCCGAGTAGATCCGGCCCCAGGCGCAGCGGCTGGAGGTGCTGTACCGCAGCTCGATCTGGATGGAGTCGACGCTCGCGGTCCTCTTCGTGACCGCGTTGGACGTCGAGCAGGCCATCGCCGCCGCCCCGCCCGCCCCCGCACCGGGAGCCGCCTGCGCCGCCGTGCCCGTGAGCCCGAGGCCCGCCAGCAGTGCGACTCCAGCCGTCAGTACGCCCGCCCTCTTCTTGATGTGCACGTGATCCCCCTACGTCGACCGGTGGAGTGATCCGCACGCCGGACGGCGTGCGTTCGGACCCCTGTACGGTCCCCCCGGACGCCCCCGCCAGGCGTCAACCGCAGAGTGGACAACCGCGGTAAACCCCTGCGTCAGTACGGCACCCCCGCCCGCTACACCCCTGGTATGACGACCGCGCCGGGTGCCGCCGCGTACAGTGCGCCGATGCGCTTCGGGCTCTGGCAGGCCGACCGGCTCCGCTCCGTCGATCCGCGGCTCGCCGACGCCGCGCTGGCCGTGGGCCTGACCGCCGCCGCCGCCATCACCGGCCGGCAGTACCACCCGGCGGGCTGGCCGCCCTTCGACACCACCGCCTACGTACTGACCGCGTCGGTCGGGCTGCCGCTCGCCCTGCGCCGCCGGGCCCCGGTGTGCGCCCTGGTCGTCTCCTGCCTCGCCTTCGCCTGCTACCTCCTGGCCGGATACCAGCCCTCCCTGAACTTCTGGGCCCCCGCCGTGGCCCTGTACGGCGTCGCCGCGCGGCGCCCGCCGCGCACGGCCGCGGCGTGTGCCGCGCTGTACGGGGCCGTCGTCTTCTACAGCGGCCTCACCGCACCCGAACTCGGCCTGACCGTCGCCGTGGTGCAGGCCGTGGGCGTTCCGGTCGTGGTATGGCTGTTCGGCAACGGCGCCCGGAAACTCGCCGAACGCAACGGTCAACTCGCCGCGCTCACCGCCCGTTTGCACCGGGAGCAGGAGTGGCGGGAGCGTCAGGCGGTCTCCGAGGAACAGCGGCGCATCGCCCGGGAACTGCACGACGTCGTCGCGCACCACATGGCGGTGATCAACGTCCAGGCGGGGATGGCCGGTTACGTCTTCCCGTCCGCCCCGGACCAGGCCCGCGTGGCGCTGGGGACGATCTCCGAGACCAGCCAGGAAGCGCTGCGGGAACTGCGCCGCATCCTCACCCTGCTGCGCTCCGCCGCGGACGCCGAGGACGGCGGCGCCCCGTACGCCCCGATACCCGGGCTGGGCGGTCTGCGGGAGGTGGCCGAACGGGTGCGGGCCGCGGGAGTCGCCGTCGACCTGCGGACCGACGGTGCGCCCCGGCCGCTGCCGCCCGGCGTGGAACTGTGCGCGTACCGGGTGGTGCAGGAGGCGCTCACCAACGTCATCAAGCACGCGCGGCACGCGGCGGTCACCGTCCTCGTCTCCTACCGGCCGCACGAACTGCTCGTCACGGTCTCCGACGACGGCGCGGAGGGCAGCCCGGGTGCCGACACGGAGCGTTGCGGCGACCATCCGGATCCGGCCAACGTTGCACCAGGGCCCGGACACGGCTTGATCGGCATGCGCGAACGCGCGAGGCTCTACGGCGGAACGGTCGACGCCGGGCCACGACCCGAAGGGGGATTCCGCGTGCGCCTCACCCTTCCGGTCGCCGCGCCCCCGCCCGGGGCCCAGAACCGGCCTCCGGCATGATCCGGGTCCTCGTGGTCGACGACCAGGTCCTGATCCGGGCCGGCCTCGTGGCCCTGCTCCGGGCGGCGCCCGGCATCGAGGTCGTCGGCGAGGCCGAAGACGGCCACGAGGCCGTCGAAGCCGCCGTCCGCACCCGGCCGGACGTCATCCTGATGGACATCCGCATGCCCGGGCTGGACGGCACCGCCGCGACCGAGCGGATCCTCGCCGCGGCGGTGGACCCCCTGCCGCGGGTCCTCGTCCTGACCACGTTCGACCTCGACGAGTACGTGTACGCCGCCCTGCGCGCCGGTGCGTCCGGCTTCCTGCTCAAGGACACCGGGCCGGACAAGCTGATCGAGGCGATCGCGGCGGTGGCCCACGGCGACATGCTGTTCGCCCCGAGCGTCACCCGCCGCCTGATCGAGTCCTACGTCACCCGCTCCGACCCGGTACCGGACACCCCGGCCAGTCTGGACGCCCTCACGGCCCGCGAGCGCGAGGTGCTGCGCCTGGCCGCGAAGGGCCTGTCGAACACCGAGATCGCCGAGCGGCTGTACATCAGCGAAGCCACCGTCAAGACCCACCTCAACCGGACCATGACCAAACTGTCCCTGGACAGCCGCGCCCAGGCCGTGGTCGTGGCGTACGAGGCGGGCCTGGTCGTCCCGGGCACCCCGTAGGGCTCGCACGCCACATCGCCCGCCACACTTCCCGGGAAAACCCGCTTGGCGTCCCGCGGCGGCCACTGCTACGTTCCCGGAGGCCGTGCGAGAGAACGAGGAGGTGGTACCCGTGAACACAGCAGCGACATGGGTGCTCCCCTCCGGGGTCACGGTCGGACGGTAGACAGGTCGTCCGGGAGCGCCGTTCACGAGCACTCCCGAAAGGCACGACCATGCACATCACTTCCGAACGACGCCTCGACGACGGCGTCCTCGAACGCGAATTCACCCTCGGCGAGATCCCCGGCACCCTGTGGACGCCGGAATCCGCCACACCGGTCCCGCTGATCCTGATGGCCCACAACAACGGCCTCCCCAAGGGGGCGGACCGGCTGGTGGCCCGGGCGCGGCACTCCGCGGCGCAGGGCTACGCGGTGGCCACCATCGACGCCTCCGGGTGCGGCGACCGGCCCCGTTCCGCCGCCGAGGAGCGGGCCCGCGCCGACTTCCGCCGGGCGATGCGGGCCGGCGGACCGGTCGACGAGGTCTTCGAGTCCTTCATCGGCCCGCTGGTCGAAAACGCGGTCCCGGACTGGCGGACCACCCTGGACGCCCTGCTCGCGCTGCCCGGGATCGGCGGCCCGGTCGGGTACTCGGGATGGACCGCCGTCGGCATCCGGCTGGCGGTGGTCGAGCCGCGCATCGCGGCCGCCGGTTTCTTCGCCGGGGGCTACGTGCCCCGCGCCCAGCGCGAGGAGGCCCGGCAGGTCACCGTTCCCCTGCTGTTCCTGCTGCAGTGGGACGACGAAGGGAACCCGCGGCAACGGGCCCTGGACCTGTTCGAGGCCTTCGGTACCAGGGAGAAGACGCTGCACGCCAACCTGGGCGGGCACACCGGTACCCCGTGGTTCGAGGTGGAGGACGGGAACCGGTTCTTCGACCGCCATCTGAAGTGAGACCCGGCCGGACGGGCGGGCCGGTCAGTCGTCCGATTCCGCCGGTGCCCCGAGGTCGAGGAGGGCTTGTGCACCCCCGCCCTCCGGGTTCGTGAAGCGGAGTTCGGCTCCGATGAGGCGGGCCTGCCCGGCGGCGATGGTCAGGCCGAGTCCCAGACCGGTGCCGGCCGCGCCGGTGCGGAACCTCTGGGGCCCGCAGGACAGCAGGTGTCCGGGGAAGCCCGGTCCGTGGTCGCGTACGCGTATCACCGGCCCCGTCACCTCGATCACGACGGGCGGGGCGCCGTGGCGGAAGGCGTTGGTGACGAGATTGGTCAGCACGCGCTCCACGCGCCGCGGGTCGGTGTGCACGCGCGCGTCCTCGACCACCTCCACCCGCACGTCGGGTTCGGGCGCGCCGGGGGCGGTGCGTGCCTCCACCGCGGCCCGGGCCGCCCTCCGGGCGAGCCTGCCGGCCTCCACCCAGCGGAGGTCGGCTTCCTCGGCGTCGTTGTCGAGGCGCGCGACTTCGAGGACGTCTTCCATCAGGTCCCGGAGCCTGCCCGCCCGTTCCTTGACCATGTTCTCGGCCCTGCCGTCGGGCAGCAGCCCGGCGGCGGCCACCATGCCCGCGACGGGGGTGCGCAGTTCGTGCGCGATGTTGGCGGTCACTTCGCGTTCGGCCTGGAGGCGGCTGCCGAGCGCGTCGGCCATCGCGTTCACGGTGCGGGTCAGGGCGGTGATCTCGTCTCGGCCGCCTTCGGGCAGACGTGCCGTCAGGTCGCCTTCCGCGATCCGCTCCGCGGTCCGTGCGGAGGCGCGGAGCCTGCGCCCGAAACCGGCCGCGACGGCGACGCTGACCAGCCCGGTGACGCCGACACCGACGGCGCCCGACTTCCACAACGCCTGTTCCACTTGGGTGACGACGGCGCTGACCGGTGTGTTCATGACCAGGAGGTGGCCGTTCGTGGAGACGCCGGCCCAGATCATCCTCCCGTCAGGGGTCTCCTGGAGGTAGGTGCTGTGGCGTCCCTGCGCGAGACGTTCGCGAAAGGCGGGCGGGACGCCGGGCGGATCGAGCCGCGCACCGTAGGCAACCCTCCCGGACTCCTGATGCACCCGCTCGGCGAACCGCAGCCGGTCCAGGACGGTTTCCCGCTCGTCGTCGATGAGCATGGCGGGCACCTGTACTCCGGTGACCAGCACCGCGACGGCGGCGGTGGCGGTGATCGTCGCCCCGATCTTGGTCCTCAGACCCATGCGAAGGCTCTCCCGGCACTGTCGTCGTCTCGTGTCCCCATCCTTCGTGCCGTCTGACCGCGGACGGTTCATCTGTGAAGCGGGGTGGTGATTCTACGTCAGGGGCGATGGCCGATCCGGCCCGGAGCCTTGGAATCCGAGGCGGCGGACGGCGGGCCGGTGCGGTGCGGATTCCGCCGAACCTGGACGGTGGCCGGGACGGCGCTGGGACGGCAGCGGGGCGGTCGCGCCTTCGACGCCCGGCGCTTCGGCGCGTACGTGGCGAGGGCCCGCCGCGAGGACATCCGGCTGACGACCCTCGCCGACCTCGGCGACACCCCCG